>CAKZJI010000165.1 GCA_936941515.1 uncultured Propionibacteriaceae bacterium | reverse complement strand
GTTGAGCCAGGGTTACCCGACCAAGTTCCGTGATCCGATAACGCTGGTCTCGGCTCGTGGGTTTGTCAGGCAAGGTACGCTCCAGCAGTCCTGCTGCGAGTAACGGTTCGATGTGTCGGCGGAAGGCGCGAGTCTGGTTGGTGATGCCCAGCGCCGCCATGAGATCTGCACGGCTCGCCGGGTCGGCCCGGACATGACGAAGGACCACGATCTCAGTCGAGGAAAGGCCGGTCACAGGCCGACTTGGTGCTTCATCTTGGTGCCTTGGTGCCTGTTCTTGGTGCCTCACGTCGGCACCAAGACCCGCGTCCGCTGCGTGGGATGGCACGTAGACGGTGAAACGCAGTCGATCCATGATCTCCTCGACATGCGGCTCAGGCAGGCCAACCGCAGCGATCTGATCGTAGACTCGTTGAACTCCAGTACCCCATTGCTCCATGATCCCAGCTTCTCGGAAGACGCGGGCGAGCGACGGGTTTCGCAGGCGGGATGCCCGTCGCATCGAGTCGATCGTCATCCCCGGAAGCAGCAGGCCGGGGCTGTCAACCTGAATGCGATCGTCGTAGAACCCAACGCGTATGGGCGTGCCGCGTTCGGCGTAGCTGGCGTGAACGAGAGCATTGACAACGACCTCGCGGATCGCCTCGACCGGGATCGAATAGACGTCGCGACGGCGCACCTCGCCGAACACCGCAGACTTGTACGCGTGCTTGAGTAGGAACTCCATGACTCGATCCACAGCCCGCGGCATCGGGCCATGAATCTCGGTTTGGTCGAAGATGTCAGTTCCGCTGGCACCACGCAGCCGACCACATTGCACCCACGCGGAAGGAAGGAAACGGGTCGGGTCTGCACATGCGGCGAGAATGCCTGCGTATGTCGGGACGATCTTGCTTCCCTGCTTGATTGCGAACCCTAGCGCGACGAGATCATCGACATCGGTGTTGCGCCCCCGGAGCTCCGACAGCGTCCTCAGATCGAGATCGTCCAGCGACGCTCGCGGCTCGGGCAGGTCTTCGAATGCCACGCCGCGCGCGTTGCGCTCGAGCTCCGCCACCAGAGCAGGATCGGCTTGGCGTGTCGTCGACCCCAGACGTACGTAGACCCCGTGGTCTGGTCCTTGATCGGCCATGAAATGTGGACGGCGGGTACTCAGCGGAACATCCACCACGAGGACTGTTGCCTCACCGACAGTCATGAGGTCAATTGCCGGCACCAGCTGCGGCGAGATGCGATCAGCGATCAGGCTGGTGATGCGTTCCTCCTCAGCCAGGGGATCAGGCACGCCGACAACGATGCCGTCGTCGTCCACGCCGATGACCAGACGGCCACCGGCGGAGTTGGCGAACGCGACAATTGTGCGCAACAGTTTCGTGGGTGATGACAGGTCACGCTTGAACTCCAGTGTCTTTCCCTCGTGAGCATGCACTCGACCGTGCGCATCCACCTCAAAGTGCTCAGACATAGGCAGACCTCGCAGATTGTCGTTTCAGCGAGACGACAATCATCTGGTCCTTCGCGGCCAACTCGATCTCAGTCATCGGCAGCCTCCAACCCCTTGATCTTCCTGAGGGCAGGATAGAACTTCGGATAGTTGGCCTTCACCCCATCATCGAGGTCGATCGCGACCTGCTGCGATGCCAGCGGGTAGAGCACATCGCGCTCGTACTCGCGCAATTCCAGTAATATCTTGCGTAGGCGCTCGGTCTCCTTCGAGGCCGCCGCTTTCTGCCGCGGAGTGCCCTCTCCGGCGGCGAGACGCTCCTGATGCTGAAAACTCGCCTCCAGCTTGGTAATGTACTCTCGCAAATACTCGTTCAGCACCGTCGAGACCATGGATGGCGTGTAGCGGTGCATGTAGATGAGAGCATTGAACGATCCCTTGGGGCTTGAAAACAGCCAGTAGATCGGGCGCTTTTTGTATCGCTTCACATGATCGTCATAGAATCTCGAACCGCCCGCGCGGGTGATGAAGTACTCCCGCAGCGATTTCACCCCAAGGGACTCCTCGATGAATCGGAGGTTCTCCCCGAAGTGCTCGTCACCAAACGCAACCCGTAGGAACTGGCGGAACCGCGCCACGATGTCGCCCTCGAACCAGTCGCCATCCACGATTGGGAGGACGTTGTCCTTGCCAGGCATGAACGTTGGTTGAGGAACTTTGACGAGGTAGTCCTGAACCGTTGTTCCATGGTCGGCAAGGATCAGGCCCGGCTTGTCGAGACTGTAACGGCCGAATAGGCAGCCGACGCCGTAAGAAATGAGATCGCGGATAGCATCCGCCGTGAAAAGACGGTAGTACTCCCCGTCCGTACGTATCGCACCCTTGTTGGGTGCGTAGCGGAAGTAGGGGTTGGAGGTCAGCGAGACGCGGCTCGATGGAACCTCGATAGGCACCTCATCCTGAAGACCGTAAACCTCGGCCCAGTAACGGTTGTTCTCCGTCTCAAGCTTCTGCGCTTCGCAGGCAGCGCTGAGGGAGTTCTGCCACCAGTGCTCCAGGGCGTCTGCTAACGAACCTTTCGAACGAGCATCCTGAACGAGTGGCGACCCCTCGAAACCCCAAGAGGTCTCGTAGGCGTTCCAGTCAGAACGGAATAGATGAATCAGACGCCTGACAAAGATCGAATCCGGACGTGAGGTACGGGTATCGACAATGGGGAGACCTGCTAGTTGTCCTGCTTCAAAATGGAGTGTTGGCGAGAGGACTGCCAACAGGGAGCGACAGGTCGTCGAGTTGGAAAAACCCGTGAGCAGCTCGATGTCGCTGTGCGGAAAGAATGCCTGACCAACATGGCCGAAGATGCTTCCCTGCTCATAGAAGCGGAAGCTTGGTTCTCCAGAAGAGACGTTTGACCATGAGATAGCGGGCTTGAAATAGGAGTTGATGTTCTGCGGGCGCGATTTTTGTTTGCCATTTGCGTCGCGGAAGTTCTGCACCTCTGTTCCGTCGTTCTCCCAATTGACGACGTAGTCCTGGTTGCCCCACCACTTTCGGAATTCGCCGCCCTTGAGATGCGGGAACCACTTGGCGCCGCTGGTGGCGGCCGCCTCGCGGGAGTCTGCGTCGAAGCAGGTGCGGTTTTGGGAGACCTCGAACCACTGGCGTAGGAAGCGGGCATTGTCGGCAGTAGCCAGGCCTTGCTTTGGTGCGGCGACCTCTCCAAGGGGCTTACCCGTGGCAAAGGCACGCGTCATAGCGGGCGAGAGCCAGTAGGCGATCCGTCCTCCCGGGAGAGTAAGCAGCGTTTGGGGATGGGCGGAGAAACGCAGATCGGATGGGCCGGCCAGTGCTTCCTTGAACAGGTGCTCTTTCTCGGCCTCGGAATTGCCGGGCACAACACGGAAGTACTGGCAGGGTTCACCGGCGGTTCGTCGCGGTTCCAGAACGAAGGCGGTGGTTGAGACCACCTCCCCGCCGATTGAGTCGAAGGCCCGTTCGCCCAGATGCAGCATGGTCACTGGCGGGGTGTCACGCAGGATGCGACGGCGCAGCTTCTCAAAGGAGCCGAGGAACATCCAAGCCTGCATGGTGATCATGGCGACCAAGCCATGCTCGGCCTCGGCGAGCCCCAGGCACCTCTCGATGAAGGCGGCAAACAGATCGGACTTCGCCTCCGGGTGATGCTTCTTCACCCAGGTGGACAACACGGAACCCATATTGCTGCTGCCCATGTACGGCGGATTCGTCACCACCACTGCGTAGGAGCGAGTCAGATGCTCCGCCTGGGTTACCACCTGCTCAGCGCGAGCGCGCAGATCCGCAGCGTCTAGGGTGTCGGCGTCAAACGCCACCAAGCGTTTTTTGGCCTCTGGCAGAGCGGCAGCGTCGGGAACGATGAGGGAGCCCAGTACATCGGCGTAGATGAAGCTCTGCCAGAAGTGGTGACTTGCCGGACTGCCGACTTTCGTGCCAGCAAGCTGGTCGAGCTCGTCGGTGCTGAACTCTACCGGCTCAATGACGCCTATACGCGGCTGCTCCGGCTGACTCAGGAAACGACGCTCACGTGCCCGGGCCTTCATCATCAGGGCGAAGGCGGTCAGAGCCGCAGCGCGCGGGTCAATCTCGGTGCCGTAGAGGTTGCGACTGAGGATCAGTCCGGGAATCTCAGAAGGTCCGTAGCCCTCCTCTTCGTAGATCGCATACAGCAGGTCAAAGGCATAGGCAAGCATGTGCCCGGAGCCACAGGCCGGGTCCATGACGGTGAGTTCCTCGGGGGTGCTGATTCTGAGGAAGCCGGTCTGCTCGTCGCCCGGTTCAATGTAGTAGTCCATCTGCTCAACGAGACGAGACTCGGGATGGTTGAGCATCCACAGCCGACCGACGGAGTTCTCGACGAGGTAGCGAACGATCCAGTGCGGGGTGAATAGTTGGGTCGCGGCAGGTATTTCGGCGGCACCTGCCTTCTTGCCCTTCTTGAACCCGGCGAAAACCTCGTCTTTCCGCTCGGAGATGTAGAACTGGTAGAGCCAGCCGATCACCTCGACATCGCGGCAAACCTCCTCGGTGAGCGCCGCAACAGTCTTGGTGAGGATGGAATCCGCAGCCAGAAGGTTCGAGGGGATGAGAAGTTCGGTGTAGTCGCCCTCGCGCTCGAACATGAACGGCATCGAGCGATTCCAGTAGCGGCAGTACTCGGCGAGCAGCAGTGTGTAGGCCTCACCCTGGGCATCCGTGCTGGGGCGGGTGCCGTCGAGAAGCCCGATGATCGTGTCGAGGGTTCGCCTGTTGCCGACGACGGCGGGGTCGATGTTGCCGCGCTTGGCGTCGGCGAGTATCTCGGGTTGCCCGGTCTGCTGGCCGTGGGCGGGCGAGACGACCCCGGTTCCGGTGTAGCCGTTGGCATCCATGAAACGAAAGGCGATGATCCGGTTGAACCAGGTGTAGGCGACCCTGTCGACGATCGCTTCCCTGCCTGTGGATCCGCCGCCGGCAGCTGCGATGTCACGTTCGAGCACGGCCACGGCACACTGGCTCTCGACCCGCTCCGGGGACGCAGGCGCGAGTACAGCGGTCAAACGGGCGCTGACCTGAGTGATGAGTTCACGCCTGGCCCACGTGGCGAAGCTCTTCAGCGGTGCGGTCTCCATGCGTGTTGTCTCCTACAGCGCGATGCGCTTGTCGTCGTTGAGGACCTGGACCAGCGCTGTACGCAACGCGGCAAGGTAGCGATCGATGTCTTCTTCGGTCTCCAGGACGCCGCGGGCGCCAGCGACGGTGATGGTCCTGACCGAGACCGTTTGCTTCTTGATCGGCGCCGGTGCTGGCGTTTCGTCGCTGTCGGCGTTGCTGGCGCGAGGGGATGCGGCGAGCTGGTCGAGGATGGCCGGGTAGGTGTGTTCCTCGAAGGTGTTGGCGATCTCCCGGACGACGGCAATCTGATTTGCCTGACCGATCCGATCGAGGAGCGCGTTGATCTCCTGGCTCACGCTGCGCCGTGCGTTGCCTGTGGCCTCCAGATAGATCGTGCTTGTCTGTAGCGGCGCCCACCGGGAGTCGATCTTCCGGACTGCACCTTCGCGGTTGGCCACGAGCGCGTCGTCGATGAGTGACTGGAGTTCAACGGTGGCGGTCTTGAGCCTGGCCATCCGGTTGCCGCGGAAGGCTTGCGGATCGGCGAGGAGTTGCTCCACATCCTGGCTGCTACCCGGAGGAAGGTAGTTGAGGTTGCTTGTGTTGCTGGCAAGCATTTGGGTCGCCTCGTCGAAGATCCTGCGCTGGGCGCCGCCGAGGAAGGCCTGAATGGGGTCGATGATATTGCTCTTCGCGTCGAGCAGATCGTCGGCGAGTGCGAACTCGGTCAGGTACCAGTTGTCGGGCTTGCCAACGACGGACTCCAGCAGGGCGATGGGATCTTCGAGTTGAGCCACAAAGGGGTATTTCGAGCCGCTGACCTGCGCCTTGAGTTCATCCCACTTCGCGCGGAGACGTTCGCTCGCGTGCCGGGCCAGTTCCAGCGGGTCCTTCGGCGTGGTGGGCTCGTCGAAGAAATCCGTGCAGAAGGTGCGCAGCTCTTTGATCCTGTGTTGGTCGAAGGTTTTCTGCGGGGCAACTACGGCGTGGGAGTGCTTCTGCGTGTTGCGCAGCGCGGCCGCGACCTCGCTGCGCTTGAGAGTGTTCGAGTCGACGGTGAGAGTGATCTTCGAGGTACCAACGAGCCATGCCGTGACGCACTCGATAGAGGGAAGGTCCCAGCCGTAGGGCTTGGACTCGAACCGGTCCACGATCTTCTTGACGGTGACCTGCTCTCCAAGGTTGGTCTGGGAGATGATCCACGACTCCATCTCGGTCCCGGGCGAACTGAGCGCGCTCAGCGACCCCGCGCTGAACAGGCCCTGGTCATT
>CAKZJI010000164.1 GCA_936941515.1 uncultured Propionibacteriaceae bacterium | reverse complement strand
CGACCTCACCGAGGTCCCCGAGCTGAAGGGGCGGACGCAGCCCGACCTGGTGCTGCTGAACGACGACGACCTCGCCTACGCGAAGATCCGCCTGGACGAGGGATCACGAAACGCCCTGGTCGCAGGCATCGACCGGTTGACGGATCCCCTGGCCAGGGCCGTCACCTGGACGCTCTTTTGGGACTCTGTTCGCGACGCCGAGATCGCCCCGCAGGAGATGGTCTCCCTCGCGCTTCAGGGGATCGGCTCGGAAACCGACATGGCAGCCGTCACGACGGTGCTGGCCCAGGCCGCCGCCTGCTCTGGGCGCTTCATGGCTCCCAGCCTGCGGGACGCGGCAAATGCGCGGCTCGTCACCGGTCTCGCTGGTCTGCTCAAGGATGCGGAGCCGGGCTCGGATGCGCAGCTGATCATCGCCAAGACCCTCATCGCAGTGGCCCGCAGCAAGGAGGCCTGCGACCTCATCCACAGCTGGCTGGAGGACGTGGAGGTGCCGGTGTTGCTGTCCGTCGACACCGAGCTGCGCTGGCTGATCGTGGCGACTTTGGCCCGCCGCGGGGTCTTCGGCGAGGCCGAGATTGCCGCAGAGCTGGAACGGGACAACACCAACTCCGGCGCAGAACATGCAGCCGGGGCACGGGCCAGCCTGCCGAGCGCCGAGGCGAAGACCGAGGCCTGGCGGCTGGCGACCTCGGAGCCGGAGGTTCCGAACGAGACCCACCGCAGCATCGCATCAAGCTTCGTCGCCTACGGGCAGGAGGAGCTCCTGACTCCCTATGTCGACGCCTACGCGGAGCTGGCCCGTCAGATCTCTGCCCGTGAGGGCGGATGGGTTGAGCGGGGCTATGCCGCGGTCGGGACCGCCCTGCGCTGGCTTTTCCCGGAGCCGCTGGCCACAGCTGATGTCGTCGCCCGCTTCCGCGGCTACCTCGCGGAGGGGCAGCCGAGCGAGCAGGTACGACGCCTGCTGAGTGAGCGCCTGGATGAGGCGGAACGCAACCTGCGGGTCCAGGAGCGCAGCCTCTCTCACGAGGTCTGAGACGCATGGGGTGATGCACGTGGGCATCACCCCATGTCATGCGGGCGGGGTGGATTCTCAAGACGATGGGAGGAGAGCGATGGGCGTGGAGTCCCGGGTGGTGATGTCCGCGGAGGAGATGGGTTTCGCCTTGACGCGAATGGCCCACGAGATCCTGGAGCTCACCCACGGCGGAGACAATGCGGTGCTGCTGGGCATCCTGACGAGGGGCGCTCCCCTGGCCGGAAGGCTGGGCGTGATCACCGCCCGGGAGGGTCGCGAACTGCCGGTGGGGCAGCTCGACATCACCATGTATCGCGACGATCTGCGCAGCAACCCAACCCGCCCCGTCAGACGCAGCGCCGTGCCACCCATTGACGGGCGAACTGTTGTGCTCATCGACGATGTGCTGTATTCGGGCCGCACTGTGCAGGCCGCGCTGCTGGCGCTGGCAGACCTCGGCCGCCCACGTGCCATCCATCTCGCAGTCCTGGTGGATCGAGGGCTGCGGGAGCTGCCCATCCGGGGAGACGTGATCGGCAGGTCGCTGCCGACGGCGCGTGCGGAGCGTGTCCGAGTGCATCTCACCGAGACCGACGGCGACGACCAGGTCACCATTGAGCGGAGCATCTCGTGAAGCACCTTCTCAGCATCGACGATCTCAGCGTCGAGCAGATCCTCAGGCTGCTGGACACGGCCGAGGAGATGCATGACGTGCAGTCACGGCCGGTGAAGAAACTTCCCGCGCTGCGTGGCCGCACAGTGGTGAATCTGTTCTTCGAGGACTCCACACGCACCCGTTCGTCCTTCGAGCTGGCCGCCAAATGGCTGTCGGCGGACGCGATCAACGTGTCGGCGAAGGGCTCCAGCGTGTCCAAGGGGGAGTCGCTGCGTGACACTCTCATGACGCTGGACGCGATGGGGGTTGATGCGATCGTGATGCGCCACGCGGGCTCCGGCACCGTCGCCCAGGCCGCGGGTTGGGTGCGGGCCTCAATGATCAACGCCGGCGACGGCATGCATGAGCATCCGACGCAGGCTCTGCTCGACGCGCACGCCATCCGTCGGCATCTCCGCGCCCACGATCTGGGGGAGATCGCGGGCAAGAGGGTCGCCATCACCGGTGATCTGCTGCATTCCCGTGTGGTGCGCTCCAATGTGTCGCTGCTTCGCAAGCTGGGGGCCTTCGTGTCGCTGGTGGCGCCACCCACGCTCATGCCGCCCGGCGTTGAGACGTGGGGGGTGGAGTGCAGCCACGACCTTGACCAAGTGCTGCCGGACGTGGACGTCGCTATGATGCTGCGGGTGCAGCGGGAGCGGATGAGCGGCGGCTTCTTCCCCTCGGAACGAGAGTATGTCGACGCCTACGGCCTCACGCCACGCAGGCTCGCCCTGCTGCCCCCTGGCGCCTGCATCGCGCATCCGGGTCCCATCAATCGGGGGTTGGAGATCTCCTCCGAGGCGGCGGACTCGGATCGCTCCATCATCCTCGACCAGGTCTCCGCCGGCGTGGCAGTGCGGATGAGCGTCCTATATCACCTGCTGGCGGGAGAGGAGTCCTGATGACCGCCCTCACCATCACCGGCGTCACCCTGCCGAGCGGTGAACGCACCAACCTGCACATCGCCGACGGCCATTTCGTCGCCGAGGCGCCCGACGGGGCCCGCACGATCGACGGCGAGGGGCTGGTCGCGCTGCCCGGCCTGGTGGATCCCCACACCCACCTGCGGGAACCGGGACGGGAGGACGCAGAGACCGTGCTCAGTGGTTCCCACGCAGCGGCCAGGGGCGGTTACACCTCGGTGTTCGCCATGGCGAATACGACGCCCGTCACCGATACCGCGGAACGCGCTGAGCACGTGCACCACCTGGGGGTGACAGCCGGGCTGGTCGATGTGGCGGTCGTCGGCGCGATCTCGAAGGGTCTGCGCGGTGAGGAGCTCGCGGAGCTGGGGCTCATGCACCGCTCCCGGGCGGCGGTCACCATGTTCTCCGACGACGGCATGTGTCTGATGAATCCCCAACTGATGCGCAGGGCCCTGGAGTGGGTCAAGCCGTTCGACGGGGTCATCGCACAGCATGCGCAGGACTCCCATTTGGCGGGTCCGGGGGCCTGCTGTCATGAGGGTGAGCTGTCAGGGCGGCTGGGGCTGGGCGGCTGGCCCCCGGTGGCCGAGTCCACCATCATCGCCCGCGATGTGCAGCTGGCGGAGGCTACCGGCTCCCGGCTGCACGTGTGCCATGTCTCGACGGCTGAGGGGGTGGACGTTGTGCGCTGGGCCAAGGCACGGGGCGTGAGGGTCACCGCGGAGGTGACCCCGCACCATCTGCTGCTGGGCACCGCAGAGCTGACCGGCTACGACACGACCTTCAAGGTGAATCCGCCGCTGCGCACACCAGAGCACATTGAGGCCGTGCGGGCAGGCCTTGAGGACGGGACCATCGACATGGTGGGCACCGATCATGCACCGCACGCCCCCCAGGACAAGGACCATGCCTTCGTGGATGCCAGGCCGGGCATGCTCGGACTGGAGCAAGCACTCGGGGTCGTCGTCGAGACCATGGTGCGTCCGGGCCGCCTCGACTGGGCTGGGGTGGCTGAGCGCATGAGCCATGCTCCCGCACGACTGGGGCGTCTGAGCCGGCAGGGACGTCCGCTCGCCGCCGGGGAGCCCGCGAACCTGGTGCTGGTGGATCCGGATCGCACCGGCGTCGTTGACCGTGCCGACTCCGCTTCGCTGAGTCGCAACAACCCCTACCATGGCCGCACCCTGCCGGACCCAGTGGTGGCGACATTCCTTCATGGCCGTGAGACGTATCGTCGCTGATCCCGTGCCGGGGCAGGTCACGATGCGGACCCCGCCCAGGGACACCCCGGTGCCTGGGATGCGTGGGGAAAGCTCTTTCCGGGGGTGCCCTACACTGGGCTCGTTGGCTGTGGGGCCACAGATCAGGAGGTAACAGATGGCGGAGCAACTGGCGCAGGTCGGCGTGATCGGCATGGCGGTGATGGGGTCCAACCTGGCCCGCAACCTGGCCCACAAGGGGTTCCGGGTAGCCGTCTACAACCGGACCGCTGCCCGGACCGACGAGGTGATCGCCCAGCATGGCGCGGAAGGTGACCTGCGTCCAGCACATGAGCTGGCGGATTTCGTGGCCTCCCTGGAGCGTCCGCGCCGCATCATCCTCATGGTGAAGGCCGGTGCCCCGACGGACGCGACAATCGAGGCCCTCACTCCCCTGCTGGAGAGGGGGGACATCGTGGTGGACGGCGGCAATGCCTTCTTCCAGGACACCCGTCGCCGCGAGGAGAAGCTGCGCGCTCTCGGACTGCATTTCGTCGGTGCCGGCATCTCGGGCGGCGAGATCGGCGCGCTGGAGGGCCCCTCAATCATGCCGGGGGGATCGGAGGAGTCCTACCAGGCCCTGGGTCCGATCCTGGAGAGGATCGCAGCTGACGTGGACGGGGAGCCGTGCTGCACCTACATCGGCTCTGACGGGGCCGGTCATTTCGTGAAGATGGTGCACAACGGCATTGAGTACGCCGACATGCAGTTCATCGGCGAGGCCTGGACGCTGCTGAGGGCCCTGGGGCTCAGCCATGAGGAGCAGGCCGACGTGTTCGCCTCCTGGAACCGGGGGGACCTTGACTCCTACCTCATTGAGATCACCTCCGAGGTGCTGCGCAAGACCGATCCACGCACCGGGGTGCCGCTGGTCGACGTGATCGCCGATGCCGCGGGCATGAAGGGGACGGGAACCTGGACGGTGCAGTCCGCGCTGGATTTGGGAACCCCGGTGAACACCATCGCCGAATCGGTCTTCTCCCGGGCGGTCTCCTCCAGCCCGGAGCTGCGCGCCGCGGCAGGGGCTGCTCTGCAGGGGCCCGACGGCAGCCTTCAGGTCACGGATCGGGAGGATTTCGTCGAGGCCGTTCGGCAGGCGCTGTGGGCCAGCAAGGTGGTGGCATACGCGCAGGGGCTCGACGAGATCCGCATGGCGGCCGCCGAGTATGGCTGGAAGATCAACATCGCCGAGGTCGCGAAGATCTGGCGTGCGGGCTGCATCATCCGCGCCCGCCTGCTGGAGCGGATCCGCTCTGAATACGCCGCCGGCAATCTGGTGACTCTCCTGGAGGCTCCCTCCGTGGCCGCGGAGCTGGCGAACTGCCAGAACGCCTGGCGACGGGTCGTCGCCACGGCAGTCCAGGCTGGAATACCGGTGCCCGGCTTCGCCGCCGCGCTGTCCCACTATGACCAGGTCCGGGCACCGCGGCTGAATGCCGCCCTGACCCAGGGGCTGCGTGACTATTTCGGCGCGCACACCTATCGTCGCATCGACGACGAAGGCGCATTCCACATCAACTGGTCAACTGACGGCGCTGAGATCGCCGCCGGTTGACCGGATTCTCACCTCCCACCCGCAGCTGGTTCGAGGCCTCCTTCCCCGCTGCGACCACGGTGCAGGAGGGGGCGTGGAAGGCGATCGGCACCGGAGGTCACGTGCTGGTGGTGGCGCCCACGGGCTCCGGGAAGACTCTGGCGGCTTTCCTCCACGCCCTTGACGCCCTACTGCGACCGGAGCAACGGCCCCGGGGCACGCGGGTGGTGTATGTCTCCCCGCTGAAGGCCCTCGGCGTTGATGTGGAGAACAACCTCCGCGCACCTCTGACCGGCATTGCCCGTGTGGCGCAGCGCATGGAGCTGGACATGCCGGATATTTCTGTGGCGGTGCGCTCCGGCGACACCCCGCAGGCGGAACGCAACCGGCAGGCCCGCAAGCCGCCGGATATTCTCATCACCACCCCGGAGAGC
>CAKZJI010000163.1 GCA_936941515.1 uncultured Propionibacteriaceae bacterium | reverse complement strand
CCACTTACGCCGAGCTCTTCCCGGCCAACACGGGGCGGCTGGTTCTCGACGGCGCTCCTCGGAGCGGGAGGAGCTTTGCTGGCTGGCTTCTTGGGCCAGCTGCTGTTCGACGTCTCCTTCAAAGGCATCGTCTCCATCAAGGGAGTCATCTTCGCCTTCCTGGGTGCCCTCCTGATTCTCGCCTCTCAGGGATGGCGGGGCAAGGCCAGGCAGTAGACCATCGGCAACGGGGCTCCTACCACGAGCGGAGCCCCACCCCCATAGCGCCTCAGACGAGATGCCGGTCGGTTGCCCACTTGGTCAGCTGATGGCGATTGCTGAGCTGAAGCTTGCGCAGCACCGAGGAGACGTGGGTCTCCACCGTCTTGATCGAGATGAACAGCTCCCGCGCCACCTCCTTGTAGGAATAGCCGCGGGCAATGAGCTTCAGCACCTCACGCTCCCGGCTGCTCAAACGGTCGAGCTCCTCATCAATGGTGGAGATGTCCACCGCTCCTGAGAACGCATCCAGCACGAAACCCGCCAGCCGTGGCGAGAACACGGCATCACCGGAGGCCACCCGCTGTATGCCCTCCACCAGATCCTCCGAGGAGATCGACTTGGTGACGTAGCCACGTGCGCCCGAGCGGATGATCCCAATCACGTCCTCAGCCGCATCAGAGACCGACAAAGCCAGGAATTTCACGCTCGGGGCCTGAGAGGCCACCTGCTTGATGACCTCCGCCCCGCCGCCGCCGGGCAGATGCACATCCAGCAGCACAACATCTGGCTGAGACTCCAGGATCGCAGCCACCGCCGATGCGACATCCTGCCCCTCCCCCACCACCTGACAGAGGGCGCCGATCTCGTGACGCACACCCGCCCTGAACATGGCATGGTCATCCACCAGCACCACCCGCAACTCGCTGAGCGGTTTCACAGTGTTCTCCGTGTTCTCCGTCATCGACGCAACTCCAACCTCACCTCGGTGCCTTCCCCCGGGGAAGTCCGGATCCGGGCCGTTCCCCTATGGCGCTCCATACGCGCCAGAATCGATTCTCTCACTCCCCGGCGGTCAGCGCGGATGGCGGCCTGGTCGAAGCCACAGCCACGGTCCCGAACGAACACCTCAATGTGCTCGGGATCAACCTCCGCGTAGACATCAACACGCGACGCCCCGGAATGCTTCGCCGCATTGGTGACCGCCTCCCCCGTGGCCTGGATCAGGGCCGTGATCGCCTCATCGACGTCCATGTCCCCCACACAGATCACCTCGACAGCGACCGGGAACCGCTCCTCAACGTCGACCCGCAGCTGCTCCAGAGCCCCCCTGAGCGTCTGGGCCTTGGCCTCCTCACCATAAAGCCAGGTGCGAAGCTCACGCTCCTGCCGGCGGGCCAGCGAAGCCACCGCCGCAGGATCGCCCGCCTGCCGCTGGATCAGGGCGAGTGTCTGCAGCACCGAGTCATGCAGGCGCGCCGCCATGATCGCCTGGGCTTCCGATGCCGCCTTCTCCGCGCCCTCATCCGCCACCTGGCGCCACAGCTTGAGCACGAGCGGCACGGACAGCACCGCCAGCCAGATCAGCCCGCCGATCACGGCGCGGCCCATCGGCGCCTGGATCTCGCTTCCCGGCTCACCCGCCGCGAGCGCCAGCGGAATGAGACCACCAGCGGTGGCGAGGGCAGTCATCAGGATAGGGACCACCCGCTCCTGAGCTCCTCGCACGACCGCGACGAGGGGGTCGGTCACGCCCTCGCGTTCCCGCAGATGAGCGATGTGAGACACGAGCATGATCCCGTTGCGGGTGGCGATGCCGAACACCGTGATGAAGCCGATCAACGACGCCACCGAGAGCACGCCGCCCGCGAGGAACACTCCCGCCACGCCGCCGATGAGCGCCAGCGGCAGGTTCACCATGACGAGCAGCGCGTCGCGTGCCGATTCGTTACTCGGGGAGTTTCCGGTGACCGTCTCGAGGGCC
>CAKZJI010000162.1 GCA_936941515.1 uncultured Propionibacteriaceae bacterium | reverse complement strand
GTGTGCTCAACCGTGTTCGAACCCTCAGTCTTCGTGCCCACACGCACAACCGCGTCGACCGGCTCCTTCGTGCGCTGCGTGGTGATCGTCGGCTCACCAACCGGCTCGCCGTCCTTGATCTCCTGCGTCGAGGTGATCTTCTCCTCACCGTTCTCGCCCTGCTGGTCACGATGGCCGTCAGCATCGCCATCGGCGTCAAAAACCTCGACTGGTCGCTGTTTTGGATTAGCCGCCTGCCGCGCACCCTTGCCATCGTGCTGGTTGGCGCCAGCCTTTCCGTCGCCGGACTCATCATGCAGCTCGCCGTGCATAACCGCTTCGTTGAGCCGAATACCGCCGGTACTGCACAAGGCGCCATGCTCGGCATCGTCGCCACCACCCTGCTCACGCCGCATTGGCCGCTGCTTGCCAATATGGCGGTCGCGGCAAGCTGTGCTTTTGTCGCCATGCTCGGTTTTCTCGCCATCGCCCGCCGCGTGCCGCCGCAGGAACCGCTGCTGTTGCCGCTGGTCGGCCTGATTTACGGCAGCATCATCGCCGCTATCGCCTTTTTCTTCGCCTATCAATATGAAGCGCTGCAACTGCTCACTACTTGGCTTTCCGGCGATTTTTCCGCGGTGCTGCGCGGCCGCTATGAGCTGCTCTGGCTCGGCGGCGCGATTGCCGCGCTGCTCTACTGGTTCGCCGACCGCCTCACCATCATCGGCATGGGCGAGCAGATGAGCAAATCGCTCGGCCTGCCCTACCGCCAACTGGTGGTGCTGGCGATGGCGGCGGTGTCGCTGATGACGGCGCGGTTGATTTGTCCCGAGGAACGGTCGTTGAACCACCCCAGCGGTAGGCGCGGCAGCTTGTTTACCAGCTTGAGCCGCAGCTCGTTGCGCAGGTTCGCCTCAGCCAGGTGGGTCGCGCCCAGGGCACCGGTGTAGGCGACCCCATGGATGACCATGGCCACTACCGCCGCTGTGAACCAGCCCCATTGATGGGCGGCGGACGCCCCGGTCAGGAAACCGCGGCCGATCTCGACGAGTGCGATATAAGGGACGACCTTCAGTCCTGCCCCGACAAAGGCGACCGCACCACCCACGATCATCGCGGTGTGGGCGGATCTGATCAGCTCCCAGACACTGGCCGGGTTCTTCTGCTGGGTGGTGGCCATGATCCCTCCTGACGGGTGGTAGCGATCTCAGGCTATCTGGCAAGTGATGGCGGGTCTTGCACTATTCCGGCCCGTGAGAACTGCTTGCGGGTCAGGGTGCGGCCCCAGAGACAACCGATGATGCAGGCGGCGATGGTCAGTGCGCAGAAGATGGCCATGGTGGTGGGGTTCAGTATCTCCATGCCGGCTTTCGCCACGTCCAGGGTCGGGTTGTTCTCGTAGAGCTTGAGGTAGGCCTCCTGCATCCAGATGAAGGGGATGTACTCGCCGATCGCGAAGAGCGTCACGAAAGCCGTGTAGGCCGCTGTCATCGATATGAAGGACTTGTGCCCCATCAGCCAGTAGATCACTTCGCCGGCCACGCCGCCCGCGATTGTCATGTAGCCCATGATCCCGCCCGGAGCCATGCTGAACATGGCCAGTCCGACCAGAAGGCCAGTGATCAGGAAGATGCCGGTGCGCTGCACCTTGCCAAGCAAGACCATGAAGATCAGGCCGCCGAAGACGCCGAAGATCACCGGCAGCAGCACCATGATCAGGGGCACGGCGCCCATGGTCATGCCGCAGATGAAGAACAGCACGAAATACAGGGCGACGAAGATGCCGATGGTGATGGCGTCACGGACCAAGGAGTTCTTGCGATGTGGGGTTGGGGCCGCAGGCTGTGCGGATTGTGCTGACTCGCTCATGATTCCTCTCTCCTCGCGAGTTTCCTGAGGACGACCTGATGGTCGTTGATGTGGATGGTGTGGTCGAAGGTGGATGCGATGAACTCAACGTCGTGGGTGATGACCAGGATCAGGGTCCCGGACGCAGCCAGTTCCCTCAGCAGGTCGGAGATCCGATGCATGTTCTGGGCGTCCAGCCCGGAGGTGGGCTCGTCCAGGCAGAGCAGCCGTGCCTGCTTCATGCAGGCCAGAGCGATCCCCAGCCGCTGTTTCTGCCCTCCGGACAGGGTCAGGGGGTGGTGGTCCCGCAGCCGGGATAGGCGAACTCGGCGCCGCGGATCACCAGCCCGGGTCCCGGAGCCGGGTCGGCTGGCATCGGGAGCAGCCTTGGCTGCCGCAGTCGGTGAAGACCACGGTCGGTGAACCAGTCAGGAGATGGTGGTGTCGCTGAGCTCGATCACTGCCTCACCCAGATCCTCAGCGCGACCACCACGCCCACGGCCAGCGTCATCAGCACCCAGTCCACGACCTCCAGGCGGGGCGCGGTCATGGCGGAGCGACGGTGGCTGGGATCCAGGCCCTTGCACTCCGCGACCGCTGACAACTCGTCGGAGATCCGACCCGAACGCATCAGGACTGGGACGACGGCGTGCTCCAGCTCAGCCAGCGGATGGCGTAGCCAGCGTCGCCAGGTGGCCTCCGAACCGCGCAGCCTGGCCGCTGAGGCGATGATCCTCACCCAGCAGAGTGGGGATGTAGCGATAGATGACCATGATCACCACCAGCAGAGTCCCCGGCAGACGCAGCTTGCCCAAGGCGGCCATCACCTCGCCCATCGGCACCCGGGTGAAGACCACCAAGCTCATGGCAAGCACCGGAAAGCCGTAGACCGACATCGTCAAGATGATCCCGATCCACGGCACCACCGGCAGCTGGGCACCCAGCAGAAACAGATGGTGCAGCAGTCGCAGCACCAGGTAGCTACCCGCCAACTGCAGAGCCAGTCGGCGGGATCCGAGCAGGAACCCCATGACGATGGGGTAGGCCGTCAGCAGGGCAGTGCTCAGCGGGGCCTGGATCATGCCGGTGCCGACCGACATCGCAATCAGCATCGCCAGGCCCGCCCGAAAATCGGGTTTGACGGGTGCGACTGGCCGTGCCGTGCCCGTCGCAGCGGTGGACATCGTCACGATCGCTTAGGCTAACCTAAGCTACACGCCGTTGGGAGGTGCACCGGGCAATGCGTTAACACGAGATGGGGCGGGATGTGGCCATGGTGAAGAGGGCCGACTGGCGGGTCGTGTTGGCTGCGGCCGCGGTGATGCTCGTTGAGGGGTATGACCTTGGAGCTACGGGAACCTGTTGCCCTTTCTCTGGTTCGCTGGTGCGCTGAAAGGCTCGGACGGACTTCAGTGAGCTCGCCCGGGCTACCGGTCTCGGGAGCGATGCGGGAGCTGACTCACGCTGGTACGCCTTCCAGGATCGCGCGGCTGGCCGACACCCCCAGCCGGGTGGCGCCTGCGGCGACCATGGCCTGGGCGGTGGCCCAGTCGCGGATGCCGCCGGAGGCCTTGATGCCCAGGCGGCCGCCGACGGTGGCCGCCATCAGCTCGACGGCGTGCACCGTCGCCCCACCGTCCGGGTGGAAGCCTGTCGAGGTCTTCACGAAGTCCGCGCCCGCATCCTCCGCGGCCCGACACGCGGCGACGATCTCGTCGTCGGTCAGCGCGGCGGACTCGATGATGACCTTCAACAGCCCCGTGGTGGCCTGGCGGACAGCGGCGATTTCCTCGACGACCTTGCCGGGGGAGCCCGCCTTCAACAGGCCGATGTTGATGACCATGTCGATCTCGTCAGCCCCCAGGCGCGACGACTCGGCGGCCTCAGCCGCCTTCGCCGCGGGGGTGTGGTTCCCCGACGGGAACCCGCACACCGTCGCCACCTTCACAGGCCCCAAATCGTCAGTCAACGGCAGCATCGACGGCGACACGCACACCGAGAACGTTCCCAGCTCCCGGGCCTCGACGACCAGCGCCGACACCTGGGCGGGTGTGGCGTCGGTCTTCAACAGGGTGTGGTCGATCATGCGGGCCAGCGCGTCGCGGGGGATGTCCATGGACCTCAGCGTAGCGGTGAGTCTACGACGCCCGGTCTTCACTCGTTCGCTGCGCCCTGACAATCCAGCTGCGACTGGCATACAACACCGGCACCACGACGAGGGAGGCGATGACTGCGGATTGCAGTTTGTCGCTGCCCCACTGGGGGATGATGAGTGATGCTGCGACCAAGGCGCTGGCAACCAGGGAGAAACCCCCGGAGGGCTGTTCTGCGTGGGAAGCATAGAACTCGTAGACAGCCGTTCCGGCAACGACGGCAATCAGCAGAGATGTGGTGAGAAGAGCTCGTCCCGGAGTCATCCAGCCGAACAGCAGCATGATGCCGACGGCAACCACGACCAAGGCTCCCCGGACTATGAGCGCAACCCTGAAATTATGTCGCCTCATTTCCGATGATGTTGGTGTGCTCATGATGCCCACGGCGTGGAACACCACGCCACTCCCGCTGCTAGTGAGGCCACAAGACCTATCCCTCCTCCTTTGAGGGCGGCTGGCCCTACGACGCGAATCAGATATGAGGCGACCTTCGCATAGAGGCCCTTCTCAAGCCAGGAGATGACCCCTCCGCCCACGATCCCCTCAATGGCTCCCGGGGCGACGAAATTGATCACGCATTTTCCCCATTCCCAGCTCCCGAATGCGTGTTCTTGACTGTTTAATTCCGCACGCCCTCTTTCCCCTTTGTTGAGATCTTGGGCAACCTGCCGTAGGGTCTCCAACTGTTGGTTGGAGGAGAGCGTCGCGGCCTCGTTGACATACCACTGCCCTGCCGAATCCTGAAGCAGGTAAACCTCAAATATCTGAGTCAGCTCTGACTCAAGCTGGGCGATCTCCTCAGCGGACGGGGCTGCCGCGCTCGCCGGCGGTGATGTCTCTTCCGCATGAGCTGGGATTGTGGCTGCTCCGCACGAGATCAGCCCTGAGAGGATCAGCACCGTTAGTGTTTTCCTCATCTTTCTGTCCTTTCTTAGGCTGTGACCACCGTAGCATCGTGAACGCCTGATTGTGGGGAAGGGACTCAAAGATGCGCCTGCGCGCGGCTCTGAGTCCTCTGGGGATTTTCTCCAGGGATGCGTTGACGCCGTGACAAGGGGGAGAAGAACGTTCTATGCCAGCTGCAGGAGGATCGTGAAGCGCGTGTGACCGGGATGGGACTCCACCCCCACTGAACCACCGAAGCTCGCCACCACCGCCTTCACGATGGACAGACCGAGCCCCGTCGACTTCGCTTCACCGTGTCTTCGAGACGTGTCGGCGCGCGTGAACCGCTCGAACACCTGCGGTAGCGCGTCGCGGGGGATGTCCATGGGCCCAGCGTAATGGTATGTTCCCCTGCCATCGGTGGCCCGGCGGAAGGGATGATGTGCTCCAGCTACTGCGCTTCGCCTGGACAGAGGCGCTCTGCTGCGCCTTCGCCGTCGCCATCTTCCTGGGTTTGGGGGCCTCCGAGCTTGCCTGGAGAGTCTGGGACCTCCCCTTCGCCCGCTACGACGCGCTGCTGGTCTACGTGCTCATCGTGCAGGTCATCTTCGTCGTGGTCAGGCTGGAGACGTGGCGGGAGCTGCTGGTGGTCTGCGCATTCCACCTGATCGGTCTGGCCCTGGAGGTCTACAAGGTCAGCGCAGGCTCCTGGGGCTATCCCGATCCCGGGCTTCTGCGGATCGCAGGGGTCCCGGTCTTCTCCGGGTTCATGTATGCGGCCGTCGGCTCCTACATCTGCCAGGCGTTTCGGCGCTTCGACCTGCGTCTCACCGGCTATCGCTGGCTGCCCGTCACGCTGCTCGGCGCAGCCGCCTATGCGAACTTCTACACCCATCATGTCCTTCCCGACCTGCGCTGGTGGATTGCTGTGGGCATGATCCTGGCGACGTGGGGAACGTGGGTGTGGTTCACCGTTGGGTCGCGGCGCTACCGGATGCCGCTGGCCCTGTCGTTCCTGCTGATCGGCGGGGCGCTGTGGGTGGCGGAGAACGCGGCGACGTTCCTGGGTGCGTGGAAGTACCCCGACCAGTTGTCCGTGTGGCGGATGGTGCATGTCGGTAAGTTGGGGTCGTGGGCGCTGCTGGTGGTGCTGAGCTTCGTGCTGGTCACCGCCGTCAAGGCCTACGAGGGCAGGCTCTACGGTGACCAGCCGTCGCGGGTCGAGCCCACCAAGTCTCCCGGTGGGCTTACCTCGCCAGCTGCAGGAGGATCGTGAAGCGCGTGTGACCGGGATGGGACTCCACCCCCACTGAACCACCGAAGCTCGCCACCACCGCCTTCACGATGGACAGACCGAGCCCCGTCGACTTCGCCTCACTGTGTCTTCGAGACGTGTCGGCGCGCGTGAACCGCTCGAACACCTGTGGCAGCACATCCGGTGGGATGCCGGGACCGTCGTCCAGCACCGTCAGCCGCGCCCTCCCGTCGACGATGGCGACGCTGGTGGTGACCGTCGTTCCGGGTGGGGTGTGGTTGCGGGCATTCGACAGCAGGTTGACGATCACCTGGTGCAGGCGATCCGCGTTGGCCAGCACCTCGAACCCCTCCTGGGGCAGCTCCAGACGCCAGTTGTGGTCGGGACCTGCGGCGCGTGCGTCGCTGACGGCGTTCAGCACCGCCTCGACGATGTCCACGGGGCCGAGCGCAGTCGGCAGGTCAGCGTCGAGACGTGCCAACAGCAGCAGGTCCTCGACGAGCTTGGTCATGCGCTGCGACTCCGCGTCAATGCGGCCCAGCGCGAAGGCCGAGTCCTGTCCCCGCCCGCGTCCCGCCAGCTCCGAGTAGCCGCGGATGGCCGCCAGGGGGTTGCGCAGCTCGTGGGAGGCGTCGGCGACGAACTGCCGCAGCTTGGTCTCGGATGCCTGCCGCGCAGCCAGGGCGCCGCGCACGTTGCCGAGCATCCGGTTGAAGGCGTAGGTCAGCTGCGCCACCTCATGGGCGGGGTGCAGCTTCGGGTCGGGAACGGCCGTCGGCACGTTCACCTCGCCGCGATACAGGTTCAGCTGGGAGATCGTCGAGGCCGTCTCCGACAGGGACCGCAGTGGTTTCGTCGCTGTGTCGGCGGCGGCCCGGGTTGCTATGGCTGCCGCGGACACTGCCACGATCCCCAGCCCGATGGACAGCAGGGTCAGCCGCACGATGGCGGTGTTCACCGTCTCCAGCGGGAGGGCAATCACCACCAGCTCGCCGTTTTGGTTGTACTGCGCCAGCGCTCGGTACTGCCCCAGGCCAGGGAGCTCTATGGTGTGCTTCTGCCCGTCGAGGGGCACCCCGAGCAGGAGGGCGTAGATGGCCTCCGGGGAGACCCGGGAATATTCGCCCTGCTCGATCTTGGAGTCGAGCACCACGCCATCAAGCCGCCTCACGACGGTCACGGTGCCGGGTGGCATGCCCGGCACCATGATGCCCTTGGGGCGGTTGTCCTGTTCGCCGGGCTCACGCCACTGGAGTGTCTTGGCGTTGTCCAGCTGCGCATCCAGCTGCGCGTAGAGCACGGTGCTGGTGGCGATGATGATCCCGACGGAGACCAGCACCGCCAGGATCGCCACCACCGCCGTGACCCGCTGCCGCAGCTGGGCGGCCAGGGATTTTGCTGCCATCACGATCCTGCGGGCCGCAGCACGTAGCCCGCCCCGCGCATGGTGTGGATCATGGGCTCACGTCCGGCATCGATCTTCTTCCTGAGGTAGGAGATGTACAGCTCAACGACGTTGGCCTGGCCCCCGAAGTCGTAGTTCCAGACCCGGTCCAGGATCTGTGCCTTGCTGAGAACCCGCTTCGGGTTGCGCATCAGGTAGCGCAGCAGCTCGAACTCGGTGGCGGTGAGGTTGATGTGGGTGCCGCCGCGGGTGACCTCGTGGGAGTCCTCGTCCAGGATCAGGTCTCCGACGACAAGCTGCGTCTCGGGCTGCACCGTCGTAGCCCCAGAGCGGCGCAGCAGGCCGCGGAGCCGGGCGATGACCTCCTCCAGGGAGAACGGCTTGGTCACGTAGTCGTCACCGCCGGCGGTCAGGCCGGTGATGCGGTCGGACACACCGTCCTTCGCGGTGAGGAAGATCACGGGAACGTCGGGCTGCTCCGTGCGGATGCGACGCATCACCTCCAGCCCGTCGAAGTCGGGCAGCATCATGTCCAAGACGATGGCGTCGGGCTTCATGCTGCGGGCTGCCTGGACGGCGTCGCCTCCGGTGGCTGCGGTGGCCACCTCCCAGCCCTCGTAGCGCATCGCCATGGAGAGCAGCTCGGTGAGGCTGGGCTCGTCGTCGACGGTCAGAACCTTCAGCGGGGTGCCGTCGGGACGGGTCAGGGGAGCGGGTTGTGCGGGAGCCATGAGACAACTGTGTCACCCCCGGGTGGGGTTTGGCCATCAGTTTGCTGTGAGAATCCTGTGAGGCGCTGCCCTATGCCTCAATGGGTTGGTCTGCCTCCTCGGGCTCATCCTTGGGCTGGACGAACAGGTGGTCCAGGCCAGTGCGTCCGGAGCCGTGAGCCATCAGCATCATCCCCACAACAGCCATCACGGCGTTGTACTCCCAACCGGAGTCGTGGACGTAGAAGCTGCCGCTGCGCAGGGTGATGATGATGGTGACGTTCAGCACTATCAGGCCCAGGCCGATCAGGGGGGTGGCCAGGCCGAAGATCAGCAGGATTCCGCCGACCACCTCGAAGCCGATGAGCAGCCAGACCATGAGCGCCGGATTCGGCATTCCGATGGACTCCAGGATATCGGCCTCTGCCGTGATGCCCTCGTTCTGCCAGCGATGCCAGCCATGGGTGACCATCACCACGCCTATCACGATGCGAGTGAGCGCCAGTGAGATGTCGCGGAGTACTCGGATGAAGGCCTGCATGGTTCTCCCTGGGAATTTGGTGTCCGCCCAATCGTAGGCCAAAAGGCTGACAGAGCGGCCATGGGTGTGGTGCGCGACGCTGGGGTTGTGCGTCGTTGTCTTGCCGAGTGGTCTTCGGCCTCGAATGCGGCGTCTCGCCTCGCTCACGACACGTGCGGTTGTGTTCGGGTGCCTTGGCGCAGCATCTGCCCCGGAACAGCCTCCCGCTGACGGACTTCCACATTACGCTGTTCGTGATGCCCAGAGTTCAATTCCGTACCCAGACTGCGCCGCCGCGTGACGGCTGGCGATGGGTGGCGTTTGGTTGCGCAGCCAGCGCTGCGACCTCCGTCGCCGCCTGGGCTGCGCCGCAGCCCGTCGAGACCATCGCAGAACGAGGCATTGCCTCTCTGCTGGTGCTGACTTCGGCGGCGCTGCTGCTGGCGTGGTGGCAGCTCGGCCCAGGCTTTCCCCGACCCCTTGCCGCGACGCTTCTGTGGGCTTTGCCGCTGCTGGCGGCTCCGCCGTTGATGAGCCTCGACGTCTGGGCCTACCTGACTCAGGGCTGGATGGTGTCAAACGGACACGATCCCTACGTCATGACACTCGGAACCCCGCAACTTCCGGGAATCAGCGTCGGGGAGCACTGGGTGGACACCACATCCGTGTATCCGCCAGGCTCCCTGCTGGTCTTCGGGGCCGTCCACTGGGCCAGCGGCGGCATTCCGTGGCTTGGGGTGCTGCTGTTCCGGCTGCTGCATCTGGGCTGCCTCCTAGTGGTTGCCTGGGCGGTCAAGGTGGTAGCGAAGCGGGTCGGTGCCGATGACACGGCGGCCTGGTGGGTCGGGATCGCCAACCCGCTGCTGATCCTCCAGTGGATTGGGGGAGTGCACAACGACGCCGTGCTGGTGGCGGTCCTGGCGCTGGCGGTCGTGGCTGCCTGCCGTGGCGGCTGGCGGGGTCTGCTGCTGGGCGGGGCCTTGGTCGGAGTGGCACTCACCGTCAAGCAGTCCGGGGCCGCCGCGGGACTTGGCGTCGTCGCGCTCGCCTGGGCGGCTGCTCCCGGCCGATCCTGGGGTCGGCTGGCAGGTCGTGCCATCGCCGCCGGGACCGCCGCCGTCGCTGTGTTTGCCGGGATCTCCCTGGCGACCTTCGGCTTTGGGTGGAGCGCCGCCACCGCGGGCAGCCCCTTGGCGGTGACCAGCGACTCCCCGTGGTCGTGGATTGGGCAGGCAGTGCGTGACCTCGGTCCCCGGGAGTGGCTGGCCCCGACGCTCAGCCTGCTGACGCTGCTTGCCGGGCTCGCGGTGCTGGCAGCGTGGGTGTGGCTGACGGTGCGCTTCGGGCCCCGCCCCGGGGAGCCTGGCCGACCCTGGGTGGTGCTGCTGGGGGGGCTGCTGGCCTTCGCGATCCTCGGTCCGGGCCTGCAGGCCTGGTACCTCACCTGGGTGGCGCCCTTCGTCGCGCTTGCCCGCCCGGACCCCCGCATGCAACGGGTGTGGCTGGTGGCCACCGTGGTGACGGTGCTGGTGGCGCCACTGCATATCTCGATTGGGGTGTTGCCGGGCCTGCCGTTGGTGATCTTCGCAGTCTGGTGGCTGTGGCGTCGCACATCCGAGCTGCTGCCGGAGGGAATCTGGGGACTCGGGTCTGACCCCGCGACTACCCAGGGCTGACCCGTGCCGACCTTGGGGCGGTTAAGGTTCAGTGGTATGAGTGAGCAGCGGTGGGTGAGGACTCCCGCGTCCTGGGCCGTGCAGGTGAGTGGTCTCACCAAGCGTTTCGGCCAGACCCAGGCCGTCGCCGGACTCGACCTCAACATCCCCGTCGGCGGCGTCCATGGGCTGCTCGGCCCGAACGGCTCCGGCAAGACCACCACCCTGCGGCTCCTTCTCGGGCTGCTGCACCCCGACGGCGGGCAGATGCGGATATTCGACAGACCCGTCCCCTCGCAGCTGCCCGACGTGATCGACCGGGTGGGTGCCATCATTGAGTCCCCCCGCCTCAACCCGGCCATGAGCGTTCAGCGCAATCTGGAGATCATCGCCCTGGCGACGGGGGTGTCCCGTTCCCGTATCACCGAGGTGCTGCTGGAGGTGGGTATGCATGGCCGTGCCAGGTCCACGTTCGCCAGCTGCTCCCTGGGTATGAAGCAGCGCGTCGCCATCGCCGCGACCCTCCTCAAGGAGCCTGACCTGCTGATCTTCGATGAGCCGACCAACGGCCTCGACCCCGCCGGCATCCAGGAGATCCGGATGACCATGCGGGCCCTGGCGGATGCGGGGCGCACGGTCGTGATCTCCAGCCACCTGCTGGGGGAGATCGAGCAGATCGCGGACTCCGTGTCGATCATTGGGCGGGGCCAGGTGATCGCGGAGGGAAACCTGGAGGAGTTCCTGCGAGACGGGCGGAGGCACGTGGTCGCTGAGGTTCGCGACATCTCCCTGGCCTCCGAGGTGCTGCGGCAGGCGGGATACGCCAGCACGCTCGTCGCAGGTCGTCTGCACGTGACCCGCGACGACGACCTCGACCCGTCGGATGTGGCCCGCGTCCTCGGGAGCGTTGGCCTGTGGCCCAGCCACCTGAGCATGCAGCAGGCCAGCCTGGAGGCTGTGTTCCTGGAGCTGACGGCAGGTGAGCATCTCACGGCGACGCAGGGGAGGCAGGCGTCGTGATGATCAACCTGCTGCGTGCTGAGCTGCTGCGGACCTTCAGCAGTCGCATCATGCTGTTGGTGGCTGTGGTGGGCCTGGCCGTCGGCTGCTGGAGTGGGATGGGTCAGGCCGCTGAGGCCCGGCCTCTGAGTGTCACGGACGTGGCTGAGGCTGAGGCGCTGCGTGATGAGGCGGTGATCATCAGGCATGAGGCTTGCAGTGCCGAGTACGGCAGCTCCGACTGCGGAGCGCAGCTCATCGACGCCACCCTTGAGGAGTTTCTCCGCCAGCCGACGACGTTCGAGTCGCTGGCGGTCTCCACCGCCTCCTTCACGGGGCTGCTGGGGCTGCTGGCGGTGGTGGTGGCGGTCACCTGGGTGATTGGCTCCGAGTTCAGCACGGGCTCCCTGTCCACCCAGCTGACCTTCACTCCGCGTCGCCTGCCGCTGCTGTGGGCGAAGGTCTTGACCTCCACCGTCGCGAGTGGGGCGATCATGGCGTGGTGGCTGGCGGCGGGTCTGCTCATCAACGTGGTGATCTTCTTGCAGCTGCGGGGAGTCCACGAGCTGCTGGCCGACCCGACGCTGGCTTTGATACTGCTGCGATATCTGGTCCTGGGGGTGTGGGTTGGGCTCCTGTCTGCGCTGCTGACGATGGCTGTGGGCTCCACGCTGCGGGCCTGGGGGCTGCTGGCGTCGGTGCTGCTGCTCTCCCAGGGCGTGTACGGCCTCCTGGGGTCGGTCCGGCCGTGGACCACGATGCTGCCGACCACCAACCTGGCGGCTCTGCTCAACGGCCATTGGGTGGATGTCCTGCCCACCTCGTCCGGGCTGAACCTGGGGGAGGCCCACCTGTCCTATGCGGAGGCCTCCGTCTACATGGCCTGCTGCACTGCGGTGCTGGTTGTTTGGGCCTGCCTCAGTTTTTCCCGACGCGACATCCGAAGGTGAGGGTGAAAGGCCTTGTCCCGGTAGAGTAGCGGCCCGTGCGATACGTCTCCACCCGGGCCACCGACTCCCAGCAACGCCGTTTCAGCGACATCCTGCTGGAGGGCCTGGCCCCTGACGGGGGGCTGTACCTTCCCGTCGAGTATCCGCAGGTGAGCGTCCGGCAGCTGGGGCAGTGGCGACGGTTGCTGGAGGACGAGGGCTATGCGGCGCTGGCCTTCGAGATCTGCTCGCTGTTCATCGACGACATCCCATCCGCCGACCTGAGGGGCATCTGCGAACGCGCCTACGCGCCGGAGAAGTTCCTGGATCCGGCGATCGTGCCCGTCAGCAGACTCGACGACGAACTGTGGCTGGCGCATCTCAGCAACGGCCCCTCTGCTGCGTTCAAGGACATGGCGATGCAGTTGCTGGGGGAGCTGTTCAGCTATGAGCTGGAGCGGCGGGGTGAGCGGCTCACGATCCTGGGAGCGACGTCCGGCGACACCGGGTCGGCGGCCGAGTACGCGCTGCTCGGGAAGCCGCGGGTGCGGGTGGTGATGCTGTCCCCGGCGGATCGCATGACGCCGTTCCAGCAGGCCCAGATGTACTCCATCGACGACCCGGGGGTTGTGAACTTGGCCGTCGAGGGGGTTTTCGACGACTGCCAGGACTTGGTGAAGGCCGTCAACGCCGACGCTGAGTTCAAGGCCGAGCACCGCATCGGGGCCGTGAACTCCATCAACTGGGCTCGGCTGCTGGCGCAGGTCGTCTACTATTTCGCCGCCTGGCTGCGCCTGCCCGGGGACGGTGAGGTGTCGTTCGCGGTGCCGTCGGGCAACTTCGGCAACATCGCGGCTGGTCACATCGCCCGCCAGATGGGGTTGCCGATCCGCAATCTGGTGCTCGCCACCAATGAGAACAACGTCCTGGATGAGTTCTTCCGCACCGGAAACTACCGTCCGCGCCCTGCCGCAGAAACCGTGGCTACGTCTTCGCCGTCGATGGATATCTCGCGTGCCTCTAATTTTGAGCGGTTTGTGTTCGACTTGCTCGGCCGCGATGCAGCCGAAACCGCGGAGCTGTTCGGCACCAAGGTGAAAGAGGGCGGCTTTAGCCTCGACCACGACAAGATCGCCGCCGCCCGTGAGGACTATGGTTTTCTGTCCGGTTCCTCCAGCCATGCCGATCGCCTAGCCACCATCAAGGACGTGCACGAGCGCTTTGATTACCTGGCGGATCCGCACACGGCCGATGGCATTAAGGTCGCCCGCGGGGCGCAGCGTCGACAATCGCTCGAGCTGATCTGAACTCAATTCCACCGACAGCGCGCCGAGGTTCTCGTCGAGGTAGCGCGTGCGCTTGGTGCCGGGGATCGGGACGATGTCGTCGCCCTGCGCCCGCACCCAGGCGAGCGCGACCTGCGCGGCGGTCACCTGCGCACCGTCGGAACTGAGATCCGCTGCGATGGAGTCGATCCGGTCGACGGGCGCGGCGTTGCGGGGGTCCGTCCGGAGCCCGTCGAGCAGCCGCTCACGCAGCAGATCCTGAATCGTGCCGAGGTTGAGAAAGCCGTAGCCCATGCACGCGAGGCCCGCGACGGCCGACCCCGCCCACGCTGCAAAGGCGTGATGGGTCAATGCCCGCGGCGGCGCCCCGGGATCGACCGGTCGGGGTGGGTAGAGGTTGGCGTGATCACGATCGCGGGAGCTGTGCTCGAGTGCCCGCAGATCCTCGGCATCGAGTTCGGCCTGCGTCGGTATCCGATCGGGCTGCTCGGCCTCGTCGCCGGGATCGCCCGCGGGGGTGCGTGGCGGATGGTCGCCCCGTTACGAGGGGCGGGTCATGACCCGCTTCGAGCAGCGGGGCCTGGATGCCGGGCGCACGATCCGCGACCTGACTGCAGTGCGCACCGAGACGGCCTGGATCCCCGAGCGGGGCGCCTCCATGCTGGATCGCCTCGAGGCCGAGGGGCAGGCCTGGAACCACCTGGAGTCCCAGCCCTGGCGTCTGCGCGAGGGCCGCGGCGACGGCCTGCTGCACCCGGCGGACCGGCCGTGAGCGCAGCTGCCAGGCTGCCCCGCCGCGCCTGGCTCATGGTCATCGTCGCCGGCTTCCTCGGCTTCTGCGCGGTCCTGCGGGCACCGGTCGGCGTCATCCCGCCCCTGCTGACGCGCCTGGGGCAGGACCTGGGGATGGGCGAGGTGGCGCGCGGCGCACTGACCTCTGTGCCGATCCTGTGCTTCGGGCTGCTCACCCCACTGGCCTCGATGGTGGTGCGTCGCGTCGGCATCAACACCGCGGGCCTGCTCACCCTGGGAATGGCTCTGGTCGGGGCGCTGCTGCGCTCGGCCGGTGCCACCTGGGCGGCCTTCGTCGGAACCGTCATCATCGGGGCCGGGCTGACAGTGGGCAACCTGGTGGCGCCCATGGTCATCGGCCGCGACTTCTGGCACCGCACATCGCTCATGACGGGCCTGTACTCCTCCACCTGCAACGTCATCGTCACCGCTGCCACCGCCCTGGCCGTGCCGCTTGCCCTCGTCATCGGCTGGCAGGGCTCGGCCGCCGCCTGGACCGCCATCCCGGTGCTGCTTGCCGGGGCACTGTGGCTGTGGGTCTTCCCGCCCGG
>CAKZJI010000161.1 GCA_936941515.1 uncultured Propionibacteriaceae bacterium | reverse complement strand
CGATCTGCCCTGGGCTCGCAGCTCGTTGCCGGAGCGCGTGGTCACCACCTGCAGTGCGGGTCGACCGCCCTGCATGGCCGCGTTCTGCAACGCATTCGTGAACTCCTGGACCTTCTTCGCCGACCCCCCGAAGTCGCCCGTCTCGGAGGTAATGACGACGCCTCCAAGACGCAGCTGCTGCACCACGTCGACGGGTCGGGCCACCCCGTAGAGGGCCTCGTTGCGCGAGTCCGCCTCGGTGGCGCTCGTGCCATGGATGTGCTGAACGAATAGCTGGCTCACCTTGTCCTCGAGTGACATCGTCGCCAGTAGTTTCGTTGCGAATTCCGCATCAGGACTTTCCTCGGCCCTGGTGGGCAGACTGACTGCGGCTGCGGCGAGTGCTCCGGCCCCTGCACCGAGCAGCACACGACGGGAAACGGTGGACATATCCACTCCTTTTGGTTGCGAACCCCAATCTCCGGGGCCCTGGATGTTGCGCCCCCCCGAGGCCTGACCTCCAGTCGTCACGCTGCCACAGTTCAGAGATAATTGAAAGAGCAACCATCGGGGTGTCTCAGGAAACGGACAAATCGATGCCTCTGGATCTCCCAGTCCGTTTCACCGGATGGTTTCGTCCGGACGCAACCGGTCGCGGGTAACTCGCGGCACACCGGCGCCGTAAAGCACCCCCTCCTTGGCCTTGACCGCCGCGACGAGCACGAAGCTGAGGGTGATCAGCAGCGCCCAGCTCCCGAACTTGCCGACGTGCACGAGATGCCATCCGCCGAGCTGGTCGGGATAGCTCCAGGCGCCCAGGAGGGTGGCGGCGTTCTCGGCCAGCCACAGGAAACCGCCGATCAGGATGAAGGCCTGCGCGGTCGGCATCCAGTAGCGGTCGCCGCCGACAGTGAAGTGGACGGTGGAGCCCCACAACGCCACGAGGAAGGCGCCGGCGATCAGCCAGCGCAGGTCGGCGATGACGTGGTGGGTGAAGAAGTTGAGGTAGGCGGCCACCGCCAGCAGACTCACCGGCGCCCAGCGGAATCCGCCGACGTGCAGGTCGAAACGACGGAATGCCTGGCAGATGTAGGACCCCACCGAGGCGTACATGAACCCGGAGAACACCGGCACCCCCGCGATTCGCACCGCCCCGGCGTCGGGGTAGCTCCACGACCCGACGTGCACCTTGAACACCTCGAGGGCCAGGCCGATCAGGTGGAAAGCGCAGATGACGCACAGCTCACGCCAGGTCTCCAGCCTCAGGACCACGAACGCCACCTGCACGACGACCACGTAGATCAGCAGCGCGTCGTACCGGGCGACGGGCATCGCGACGCGACCCCAGATCACGGAGGTGACGGCCAAACCGAGGAAGATCGCGATCGGAAAGGCACAGCAGGCCAGTTCGATGAGCGCAAACTGGACCATCCGGACGGGCAACAGCCGCAACCGGGTCAGGGGGCGACGTTCAGCAGGCACTCCGGGATTGTGCCCGACAGATGGCCCATCTCCCCACTGTCTCCCAAGTCCGCTCTCCAACGGTGACAGCGCCCAGAACGGCGGTAACCTGTCGCCATGAACGGCCCCGGCATCCAGCACCACATCACGGGGGGCACGGGCACCACGGGGGCCCGGTCGGAATGAGGCCGACCGCAGGACGTCGGGTGCTGCTCTCCGAGGCGTCCAGTTTCACGGCCCGGGAGTTCGTGACGGTGCTCGGGCGCGACGGCGTGGTCGTCGATGCGATGTCCAGCGTCCGGGCCCCCATCGCACGGTTCAGCAGATACTGCCGCGCCATTCGTCGTGTCCCGGCCCCGTCGCAGGACCCACTGGGCTATCTGGCGGCGACGGACCGGCTGATGACCTCCGGGGAATACGACGCCCTCCTCCCGACCCACGAGCAGGCCTGGCTCTTCTCCGCCGGCCGGCACCTGATGCGACACCGGGTGGAGGTCGCCGACATTGCCGCATTCGACCGGGTGGAGTCGAAGATCGAGTTCGCACGCCTCCTCGACGACCTCCGGCTGCCGCAGCCCACGTGGCGGCCGGTCGAGAACGAGGGCGACCTCTCCGGGCTGGACTTCCCCGTCTGGCTCAAGGCCGAGTTCTCGACCGCTGGTCGCGGGGTCGTCTGCGTCCCCTCCCGGGACGAGGCGGCCGCGGCCCTCGCGTCGCTCACCCCGCGGGGCCGGGTCATGGCGCAGGCCCCGGCGCCCGGCCGGTACGCCCAGGTGCAGGGTCTGTTCCGTCGCGGCCGGCTGATGGCGGCAGCGGCAAGTGAGCTGCTGGCAACCGGCGTCGGGGGAAGCGCGGCCGCGAGGGTGAGCGTCCATCATCCCGAGGCGGTGACGGCCCTCGAACGCCTGGGTGCTTTCCTGTCGTGGCACGGTGGCCTCGGCCTCGACTACTTCCACGAGGACGGCAGACCGTGTTTCATCGAGTGCAATCCCCGCATCTCCGAGCCCGCGAACGCAGCAGCGGCCGGCGTCAGTCTCCCCGCCCTCATGATCGGCCTGGCCGACGACGCCCCTCCATCCGGGGAGTCCGTGGTGGCGCGGGAAGGTGTGCGGACCCGTTCGACGCTGGCCATCGGCCTCGGAGCGGCCGAGACCGCCGGGACCCGCTGGGGAGTGGCGAAAACCGTTGCCCACACCCTGCTCGGACGCGCCCCTCGAGCACCGGCGCGGGAGGTCCTGACCCCGGTTCTCGAGGACCCGCCCAGCCTCGTCCCGTTCGTCGTCGCGCTGGCCCCGGTCCTGGCGCGCCCGGCGGCTGTGCGACGGATGGCCACGAGAACCGTGGCCGACTACTCCATCACCCCGGAGGCGGTCGCAGAGGTGCGGCGATAGTGCTTCCGTGCAGCCTGACGCAGGTCACGCGGTCCGCCTGGTCTGGATCTGTTCGTCCG
>CAKZJI010000160.1 GCA_936941515.1 uncultured Propionibacteriaceae bacterium | reverse complement strand
CCCAAGCTGCGGGCTGATGATCTGATGCCAGTTGAGTGGCCTGCCGACCCCAGCCTCGAATGGTGCCCGGTCGGCCATGGGGACATCTACACGGCCCTCTACGGCTCAGGACTGCTTGAAAAGCTTGTTGACAAGGGGTTCCGTTACGCCTGCGTCGCCAATGGCGACAATCTGGGGGCCGCCCCCAATGCGCGGCTTGCTGGCTGGTTCGCCGCCTCCGGGGCGCCCTATGCGGCAGAGCTATGCCGTCGCACCGTCAACGACCGCAAGGGTGGGCACCTGGCGATCCGCAAGGCCGACGGGCAGCTGATCCTCCGCGACACCGCCCAGACCGCATCTGAGGAGATGCATTACTTTACCGACGAGCACCGCCACCCCTTCTTCCACACCAACAACCTGTGGTTTGACCTTCGGCAGTTGCTGAAGATCCTGGTGGAACGTGATGCAGTCCTGGGGCTTCCCATGATCCGCAATGAGAAGACTGTGGACCCAGCCGACTCCTCGTCTCCGAGGGTGATTCAGGTGGAGTCGGCCATGGGCGCAGCCATTGAGGTGTTTCCCGGGGCGACCGCCATCTGTGTGGGGCGTGAGCGCTTCCTTCCCGTCAAGACGACGAATGAGCTGCTGCTGCTGCGTTCTGATGTCTACGACCTCACCCAGGACGGGCATCTCATCGCGCGTTCGAAGGCCCCGGAGATCAAGCTGGACTCCAGCTACTACAAGACCGTGCAGCAGTTCGAGAGACGCATCCCGCAGGCACCCTCCCTGCATGAGGCGACCGCGCTGCGAGTCGCGGGTGACTGGAGCTTCGGAGCGGGGGTCCAGGTGGTGGGCGAAGTGGACCTGGAGGACACAGGCCAGGCGCAGCAGGTGGAGGCCGGGACGGTGCTGGGGGGTGGCAGCTGACCGGAGTGGATGGCCAGGCTGTGGAGCTGGCGCGTGCGGTGACGGGGGAGACGCTTCCCGTCACGGCGAGGGGTGCAGCGGAGCTGGCCGCGGAACTTGAGCGTCTGGGCTGGGGACCTGCTCGGATCGCCGAACTGCGATCCGAGCGCCGTCGTCAGCAGCGTCCCTGGCCGGTTCCCATCAACATGGCGGTGCAGCGCCAGCTGGGGTTTGCGCAGTTCGACGCCGCTCTGACAGAGCTGTGCCAGGCTTTGGGGCTGATGAACGCTCAGATGCAGAGGCTGCCTGCGTCGGCGCGTCCCCTCAATGATGATGAGCTGCGACTGATGCAAGACAAACCGCCCCACTGGGGATGAAACCCAGTGGGGCGGCTTGAGCAGCCTCTGACGGGATCAGACGTTGCGAGTGCGAAGCAGGTCGCGGATCTCGCCCAGCAGCTCTTCCGAGGTGGGGCCAGCCGGTTCCTCCTCCTGCTTCTTGGAGAAGCGGTCGCGCAACGCGTTGTATGGCTTGACCACCAGGAAGTAGACCACGGCAGAGGTGATCAGGAAGGTGATCGTGGCATTGAGGAAGTTGCCGATGTTCACATCGCCGATGGCGACCTTGCTGAAGTCAGGCTGGCCGCCGAACATGCCGACGATGTCCATGAGGATCTTGGTGAAGGTCTTGACGACCTCGGAGAAAACGCTGCCGACGATAACGGCCACGGCAAGCTCTACGAGGTTGCCTCGCATCAGAAATTCTTTGAAGCCCTGCATCTTGCATTCCTTCTGTGCTCCGACTGGGGACCAGCCGGGAAGCGGACCGAAGCCTGGGGATTCAGGCCCGGTGGAGCCCGGTGGGGGCTGCCCACACTCTATGCAGATCGCCATTGCATAGCCAGCCCATCCGTCCCGGAAGTGTCAATCCGGCAGAATCTGGCCATATGGAGGGCATATCAGCGGTGTTTCGTGGGCTGTGTCGGCGTGTCGCAGCAGGCTGAAATGGGTGTCACCCCAGGATCACGGCCAATTGTCCGCTTTGCCCCAGAGCCGAGATGCTGGGGCCGAGATCAGCTGGAACGTCCACCAGCACCAGGGGCTTTCTGCCTGCGCCGGGCGACAGAATGGTTCCCTCCTCCCGGCTGGGAAGGGCAGAGACTCTGGCGTCAGCGGTGACCACCTCACTGGAGTCGGCCAGTACCAAGGTGATGGAGGTTCCCGGCGTGAGCATATCCCTCAGTGAGGTATCGCGAATCAGGATGGGCACCAAAGCACGGCCCTCAGCCAGGGTGGGGGTGGCCGCCAGCATGCCCGGTTGCACGACGGTTCCCCTGGCCAGGCCAAAACCCAGGGTCTGACCTTTCAGCTCAGTGGGGTCGGAGTAATGCCGTTCCGGCAGCGTGTTGCTGGGGAACTGCGTCACTGTGAGGTCAGCGTCGGTCAGCACTGCTCCCGCCTGGACGGCGCGGGCCAGGGTGACTGCTGGCGTCTGATCCTTCGGGCGAGGTGAGAGCTGGCTTGTCAGCGCGAACGCGGCGAGACCGGCTAGGAGAGCCGCGATGGCGCGCCGATGCCAACTCAGGAAGCGTCTGAGGCGCGGAATTATAGTGTCCACGTCCTCTTGATGGGCGCGTTATCACCCACATAACCTTCTTTCCACAGGGAAGGTCTTCTAAGGGGTTTCTCAGGAACCAGCCTTGGACGGAGCCGCGGATGTCTTGGTTGAATCCTTGGCCTTGACCGGTTGCGAAGACTCCGAGGACGTCGTCTTCGATGCAGAGGCCTGCTTGCGGGAGTCCGTGGCGTAGAAGCCGGACCCCTTGAAAACCACACCCACTGCGTTGTAGACCTTTCGCAGGCTGCCGGAGCAGGAGGGGCAGGTGGTGAGGGCGGGGTCTGAGAACTTCTGCACAGCCTCAAGCTCTTTCCCGCAGGCCGTGCAACGGTATTGGTAGGTGGGCATTCGCGCTCCCGAGTCGGTGGACAAACGACGTCATGATACGCGCCCGGGGGCAAAGTGGGTGAATCCATCCTCGGTGACGACGGCGTCTACAGGCAGGTCGTGTGGCTCACGCGGCAGCCAAGGCAGGATCTCCTCGGCGTTTCCCAAAGCCCACAGAGGGCTTTCCGGACGACGATGCCGCAGGGCTCGGTCGTACCAGCCCCCGCCTGTGCCCAGGCGTGTGCCATCCGGTGCCGTCGCGAGGCAGGGCACCACCACCACGTCTGCCAGCCCCAGCGCCTCCGCGCCGAGTCCTGCCGCCACTGGCTGTGGGATGCCAGCCCACCCTGGTCTCAGACCCTCTGACGACCACGCCCAGTCCGGTGACCTGCGTATCTTGGGCAGCAGGATCTGCCACCCCAGCGCGGCCAACTCGTCAATCAGGGTGAGCGTTCCCGGCTCTCCCGCGCGGGAGGCGTAGATGGCCATCACGCCTGGCTCTCCGAGTTCAGCCAGCAGCCATCGGCTGCGCCTGGCGTCACGGCTTGCGCATTCCTCCGGGGACAGAGCAGCACGTCGTTGGGCGATTCTCGTGCGCAGCGCGCCCTTATCCAATGTCTTATTCATTGGCCTATCGTAGAAACATGGCGCTGTTTGGTCGCAAGAGGCATGTGGAGCAGGATGAACCCCAGGTGGAGGAGGTCGTGGTCGAGACACTGCCTCCCGCCCCCGCACCTGACGAGAATGGGCTTCGCCGCGTCGATGATCACGTGAGTTATCTTCTGGGCCTGGTTGAGCCGCTGCGGCCTTTCGGGATGTCGGTGCTGGAAGCCTGGGACCAGGTGATCTGCGAGGACATCAATTCCATGATCAGCGTGCCGCCGAACTCGACATCGAAGGTAGCTGGGTATGCCGTTCGGGCCCTGGATCTCTGGACCGAGGACGGAGACCTGGTGGAAACCCTGCAGCTTGCTGCCGGGCTGGAGAGGCTGGGCACTGGACAGGCCGTGCCCGTCGGCGCCGGGGGAGTGGTGCCCCGGGGCGCCACAGCAGTCCTTCCGGAGTCGTTCGCCAACCGTCACGGTGACCGCATCGAGATCGTCAAAGAGGTGTTCGACGGCGATTTCATGCGCACTGCGGGTGAGCACCTCGCCGTGGGGACGCGGCTGCTGTCCGAGGGGGAGGTGCTGACTGACCGCAGCGTCGGGATGCTCGCTGCCACCGGGGTGGACAAGGTTCTGGTGCGGCCCCGGCCGCGTGTGGTCGTCGTCAGCTCAGGCGCCGAGCTGGTGGAGCCGGGGGAACGGATCGACTACGGGGAGTCCACCGACGCCAACTCCTTCCTCATCGCGGCGGCGGCCCGTGCAGCGGGGGCGACGGTGTTCCGCGTTCCTGTCCACTCCAACGACAGGCATGAGCTCAAGCAGGCCATCACAGATCAGCTCATCCGCGCAGATCTCGTGATCTCGACGACCGGAGGTCGCCGGGAGGAGTATGAGGTGGTGGCCGAGGCCATGTCGGAGCTGGGTCTCGTCGACGCCGTCGAGGTGGCGATGTCGCCGGGGCGGACCCAGACCTTCGGGTTGATCGGTGATGAGCGGGTGCCCATGGTGATGCTGCCGGGCAATCCCGTGTCCGCCTATGTGTCCTTCCAAGTGTTCGTGTGGCCGCTGCTGCGTCGGCTCATGGGATCCGATGCCCAGCGACGCAGCGTCCGTGCCATCGCGAAGGCGACGTTCCGATCGGTCCGTGGGCAGCGTCATCTGCTCCGTGGCGAGCTCGTGGACGACGGGCGGGTGCGGACGGTCTCCAAGGTCAGTGACCCGTTCGCCATGGCGGAGCTGGGGCGTACGAACGCGCTCGTCGTGCTGGACGAGGACACCGAGTTCGTCCGGCCTGGGGAGTCTGTGCAGTGCTGGCTGCTCGATGAATCCTGAGAATTTTAAGGTTCAGCAGATTTCACGGCGCGTCCACTGGCCGAATCACATACATGTTGTTTAACGTTGGCTCGTGCTCGCGGGAATTGTCATCAGCGCCTTGGTCCTGGCCGTCCTGGCCTTCGGCCTGCCCTGGCTGGCGAACCACAAGGACGACGTCGACGTCCTTGATGCTGATCCGACGGAGCGGTTCTCAGACTCCATGCGGATCCTGCGTCGTGACATCGCCGACTACGTGGATGACATCCCCACGGATGTCTCGACGCCGCTGACCCGCAACGCCGAGCTGATGGAGTTGAGGCTGCTGGCCCGCAGCGCGGCCATGCGTCGTCGTCGGGTGGTTTCGGCTCTGCTTCTGGTCAACGTCATCACGCTGGTGTTGTGCGTGTTCGATGTCGTGCCGTGGTGGGCGGCCGGCTTTGCTGGGCTTGGGCTGATCGCCTTCCTTGTATCGGCGAGAGTTGGGGTGACGCTGATGCACAAGCGCTTCGATGAGCGCGCCGCGCGTGTCAGGGATGGCTATGCGGAGGCTGACTGCACCTCTGTGATCAAGATGCCGAAGAAGGAGCCGTCGAAGGAGATCTCGGTTGACCTGTCGGCGCCTGAGACGACGGGTGCCCTGTGGGAGCCGATTCCGGTGACGACCCCCACCTACGTGTCGAAGCCGCTGGTGCCACGCACGGTGCGCACCATTGACCTGTCCGCGCCGGTGACGAGTCCCGGAGTTGTGCCGACGGCGGACCGCCCGCCGGCTCCCCGGCGGGCGAGGCGCGCCCTCCGCGAGGAGGACGAGGTGCTTCCGCAGTTCCCCAGGGCGGTGGGGGAGTAGTAGCGAGTTGGCGTATGAAGCGGCGCTGGTGCTAGCATCGTCGCCGTACCTGGGGCTATGGCGCAGTTGGTAGCGCGTCTCGTTCGCAATGAGAAGGTCAGGGGTTCGAATCCCCTTAGCTCCACAAACAGCAACCAGGATGCCGATCTCCCGTTAATGCTCCTTCTTATAAGGTTTCCTGGTAGTCGTTCTGTGAGAGGAGCTCTGCATCGAAGATTCATTTGAGCATGACTGGCTTCCCGCGCGGAGCTGAGAAGTTCCAGCTCGCTTTTTGAGCTCCCTCGTCGCACAAGAGGTCAACCCCACTTTCATCGCTATGCCGAGGGGCTCAATGGTCGACGGTGTTTTATCGTGGTTTCCGCCCGGTGAGCAGGCTGGCGTGCCTGCCCACCGGAACTTCGTCACGTAAGGTTTGGCCTGCTACTGGATCTCGGCCTCCGGAGGGTTGATGGAGTGGGCGACTGCGACATCCGCCGATGCGATGCCCTTCAGCTTCGCGAGTCCCTCGACATCGGCTGGGGCGGTGCCGTAGATCATGCCCAGGCTGGGAAGCGTACGGGTGACGGTGACCCCCGCGCCCCGCAGCCCCTCGGCGACCGCGTCGAGGTTGCTGGCCTGCTCGTCGGCGACTGTGAAGACCCAGCTCTTGGACGGCGACGACGTGCCGGACGGTGCCTGAACCAGACCAGCCCCGACATCCTCCTTCGGCAGCTGCAGCGCCTTCGCGCCGGCGAGCAACTGATCCCACAGCTCCTGCCCGCGTGCGCCCGTCGCCTCCGCGATGAGCGCCGCGATCCCTGAGACGTGGGGCGTCGCCATCGACGTTCCGTTGATGGTGTTGTAGTTCTTCGGAGCGATCCAGGACGAGTAGACCTCGACCCCTGGTGCCGCGATGTCGACCTCACCGCCCTCCGCCGTGACGGCCTGGGCTGAGAAGTCCGCGACCTTCATGTCCTGGTCGACGGCGCCGACGGCCATCACGTACGGACTGTTGGCCGGCGCCCCGACGAAGCCTGGGTCACCAGAGCTGCGGTGAGCGTTGTTGCCGGCCGCCGCGATGATGACAGCACCCTGTTCCAGGGCCCGCTTCCCGGCCGCGACGTACGGCGGGTGGACGGTCCGGACGCTCGCCCCGAGTGACATCGAGATGACCTGACAGCCGTTGGCCAGCGCCCAGTCGATGCCCTCCAGGATGGTGGTGTCGGATCCGGTGCCCTGGTTGCCCAGCACCTTGCCGGCGAAGATCTCGACCTCCGGCGCGACACCATATCCCCGACCTCCTTCGACGACCCGCGGCCCCGCCGCCGTCCCGATGCAGTGGGTGCCGTGGCCATGCCCATCCTCTGCGTCCTCACCTGCCACGAATGACTTGGTGGTCACCTTGCGGCCTGTGAAATCGGGATGCGCGGAGTTGAACCCCGTGTCCAGCACAGCCAGTTTGATGCCCTTGCCGGTGTAAGGGGTATTCAGGGCCCTGATGGCGGCGAGCCCCCAGGTGGCGGCAGCCGTATCGCCCTCCGGCTCGGAGATGGCGTGGTATATCGTCTCGGGGAAAACCTCGACTGGGACGTCCGGGGACGACTTCTGCGACGTGATTGATGCGACTGCCTCCCTGGATCCCGCCACGACGGCAACGCCGAGCCGTGGGAAGTATCGTTCTGGTGTGAAGCCGAGGCTCTCCAGCATGGCGGGGGCGACGTCTTCTAGGATCTTTGCATCGGCGGTGTCGAACACGACGACGAAGCGGGTAGCGTTCTCGTTGATCATAGAGACTCCTTTGCTTGATGCCTCCAGTCAACCAGCCACCCCCGACAAATTTCGGGGATTGGCGAATCTCTGGGGACGTTCGAGGGCCCCAGGCAGACGCGCGCACATCAGACACAGCCCGGACCCTCGCCCACGAATTGACACGCCACGGAGGCGAGGCTCATCTAAGGTGTACGGGTCAGCGGGAGGAGCAACGAGTGAGCATTGCGTCGGAGATCACCCGGCTCAAGGAAGCCGGAGAGGGGCCGACCCTCCGGCTGGTCACCTACAAGTGGTCGGCGCTCGCGCTGGCCGTCTTCGGCGTCGAGTTTGGGCAGCATGCCCAGCAGGTCGCGGCGGACCGCCTCCATTCCCGCGTCGACGCCCACCTGCAGGAACTCGGGACCCTCGGCCACGATCTCCCACCCGGTGCCAGCGGCCAGGGCCTGTGCCGGTCATGGATGCGGGAGGGCTGGCTGCGGCGTCTTCCCGGGGACGACGGCGACGAAATGTACGAGCTGACCTCCAGCGCCCTCGCCGCGCAGCGGATCTTCGACGAGCTGGCGCGCGACCGGGCGCTGCTGAGCGAGTCGCGGCTGACGACGATCGTCGAGGCCGTCGCCCGCACCGCCCATGAAGCCGTTCCCGACCGTGACGCCCGCATCACGGCCCTCGACGACGAGATCGCCCGCCTGACCGCCGAACGCCAGCGACTCATTGATGGCGGCGAGGTCATGGCGGCAAGCGATGAGCAGATCCTCAGCGGCTACATCAACGTCCGCAACCTCTTGACGCAGCTTCCCGGCGACTTCCGCCGCGTCGAGGAGGACATCGACCGCATCCACCGTCGCATGATCGCCGACTTCCGTGACGAGGAACGCCCCAAAGGCGAAGTCCTCGACGATTACCTGACCGCCAGCAAGGAACTCATCTCAGCGACGGAACAGGGCCGCGCATTCGAGGGGGCCCTCGCGATCCTCCACGACGAGGACCTCCTCGCGCAGTTCCGAGCCAATCTGCGCGCCATCCTCGCCCACCCGTTCGCCCGGTCGCTGAGCCAGCGTGAGCGCCAGGACTTTCTCGCAGCCCCCGCGACGCTCAGAGCCGGGCTGCGCAGCGTCCAGGAGCGGCAGCACAAAGCCTCCCGCGCCCTCGCCGACCACCTCGCCAACCTCGACTCCACCACTGGACGTGAGGTTGAGAAGGTGCTGCGTCGCCTTGACCAGGAACTCGCGGCATGGATGAGGGACGCTCGACCCCGCGACCAGGTCCCCATGGACTGGATGCCCGGTCGACTCGACGTAGATCACCTTCGCACCCGCTTCCACGACCCCGCCAGTGAGCTGCCACCCGCCGCCCTTGAGCGCATCTCCGACGCCCCCGCCCCGCCCTCGCTCGACGCCGTCCGTCGCTACGGCGGGCCATTGCTGCAGGAGGTGCGCGCCGCGCTCGTCGACGCCCTCGCCGACCCGGAGATCACGACTGTCGGAGACGCATTCAACACCCTCCCCGCCGGCCTGCGCCGACCCGTTGAAGTCCTCGGCCTCCTCCAGGTCCTCACGCGCCTCGGCCTGTGGGATGGCCAAGATGTTGGAATTGCCGCTGTCCAGGCCATCCGCCCCGACGGCACCGTCCGCGAGCTGATGCTGCCGCGGCTTCACGTCACCGCCGCTGACCTTCGCCCACGCAAGGAGAACCAATGACTGACCCAGACGACGGTTTCGTCGACCCCGAGGCCATTGAGGACGAGCAGACCGGCTGGTCGCTGTTCGAGGGCGACGAGGGTGAGCTTCCGCTCGACGTGCGGCAATGCCTTGCCTCCCTCCTGCGGCGTCCCATGCTGACCGAAAAGCACCAGCCGCGTGCCTGGGAGACTCTCCTGGCGCATCGTGGCATCATCCGCAGCCGCCTCAACGATCTGTTCCTGGACCTCGTTCTCGACGTGGATCGCGGCGTCGCCTACAAGGTGCAGGTTCGCTCGGAGGTTGCGCGACGCTTCCCCACCCTTCTGCGCGACACCTCCTATAGCCGCGAGGAGACCATTTTGCTGGTGTTTCTGCGTCAGAGATTCCTCAGCGAACCCGGCGACCGTGTCCGTGTCGACCGGCAGGAATGCCTTGATGCCATCGCCCGCTACCGGCCTGAGACCGCGACAGATGTCTACGGTGACGAAACCCGCGCCCGCAACGCCGTCGAGAGCCTGCGGACCATGGGTCTCCTGGAGCGCACCGCCGAGGAGGACCGCCTCGTCATCTCCCCGGCCATTGAGACGCTGCTGCCTCTCAGCCGCCTCACTGAGCTCCTCGACTGGCTGGCGCGCGCCAACAACACCCACGAATCCGAAGAGCCGGCCCTGATCGACCTCGACCCTGAGGAGGCCGCAGCCCTCGCTGAGGCGCGCGCCGCTCAGAAACCCCTCGTCGACGAGAGGCCCTTGGACGAACCCGGCATGGATCAGGAGGACGACGATGAGTGAGGCCGCGCTTCCCGGGTTCAGCGACGAGACCCTTCAGTGGCGAGCCCGCGCACTCCAACTCGTGAACTGGGGTGGCTTCCATGGCCACACGCACGTCGACTTCTCCGACGGCGGCACCCTTATCTCCGGCGCCTCCGGCACCGGCAAAAGCACCCTTCTCGACGCATACACGGCCCTGATGATGCCGTCGGCGGTGCCGTTCAACGGAGCCTCCAACAATGCGACGACGGGTCGTGCCCGCGATGTCACGCAGCGCAACGTCCTCACCTACCTCAAGGGCAAGCGTGACACCGGTGTCGACGGCTCCGACCAGGCCCTCCGAGGTGACGGCGCTCCCGTCTGGGGTGCCCTGGCGATGACGTTCCAAGATGACTTCGGTCGCCGATTCACGCCGTTGCGCACATACTGGGTGCCTGTCGGCGCGACGCACCCCAGCGACGTCGCGATGAAGCTGTTCACCCTCGGGGCGGACATCGACCTCGCCGAGCTTGAGGAGTTCGCCGCCGGTCGCTTCGATCCGCGTGCCATGCGCTCCCGCTTCCCAGCGATCGAACACCATGACACCCTCACCCGTTTCTTCGACACCGTCACCTCACGCCTCGGCATCGGCACCGCCGGCGAGGGCGAACGCGCCCTCCGTCTGCTGGCGCGCATCCAGGCCGGCCACCAGGTTCGCACCGTCGACCGCCTCTACAAGGAACTCGTCCTCGAACGCCCCAAAACCTACGACGCGGCTGCGAGGGTCCTCGCACAGTTCGCCAGCCTCGACCAGTCCTACCGGGATCTGGAGACCGACGCCGAGAAGAAGCAGATCCTCGACCCCATCCCTGAGCTCCACGAGGAATACCAGGAGGCCCGGGAGCGCGTCGAACGCCTCGACCGCTATGGCGTCGTCGCCGGAGGCGAACGCACGCCGTTCCACATGTGGCGGCTCCGCGCCGAAGCCCGTGCACTGCGGCAGGCTGAGGACGACAACCGGGCCCTCCGCGCTGACGCCACCTCCGCCCTTGACGCCGCCCGCGAAACCCTTGCCCGCTGCGAACGTGACGTCAAGGCTGTTGAGGAGCAGATCCGCGCTGAGGGCGGCGGCGCTGTGGAGCGTCTTGCTGCTGAAATCCAGGAGACAGGGGCGCGGCTGGAGCGTGTCACCACATCAAGGGCTGAGTTCGACGGGCAGGTCCGGGCGCTCGGCGTTCAATATCGGGACGAAACCGAGTTCGACGCGCTCCGAGGTCGCGCCCGGACGTTCCTCAGCGCTGCGCCCGAGCAGCGCGCGGCCCTCCAGGACCGACGCGACGCCCTCGTTGAGGCGCGGCCCGGGCTCGTCGCGGAGGTTGACCGGCTGCGTGATGAATACGAGTCGCTGCGGGGACGCGACGGTCTCGTCCCCGTTGACTACGACCGTGCCCGCAACCAGATTGCTGAGGCATGCGGGCTCAGCCCCCGCGACCTCCCCTTTGCTGCCGAGCTCATGGATCTCAGAGCCGAATACGAGGCGTGGCGGCTGGCGGCGGAGGTGACGCTGCGGGGCGTCGGTCTGACGCTGTTGCTTGACCAGCGCCGTCAGGCCGAGATCCGGCGCCGCATCGACTCGCTCGACCTGGAGCGCCGCATCAACTTCGAGGGTGTCGAGGTGGGCCTGCCGATCACGGATGATGGTGATGATCGTTACCTGTCCGGGAGGCTGCGGTTCAGGGCTGACTCTCCGTTCGCCGGGTGGGTGCAGCGCCGCGTCTCGCGGCGGGGCTTCGACCACCGATGTGTTGATGTCGCGGATCTCGGCGGCGACGAGCCGGCCGTGACGATCCGTGGCCAGGTGGCGTCGGGGCGGCGTGGCGCGCACGGCCGCACCCGCGGACAGCGGTTCATCCTCGGCTTCAACACTGCGACGCGCGTGCAGGAGATCCGCGACGAGCTGCAGGATGTCGTCGCCCGCCAAGAGGAGCTGGCCTCGCAGATCCGTGACCTCGACCACCGTACCGCTGAGCTGGGGGAGCAGGTCGCGGCCCATCAGGTGGTGCTGGCGACGACGTGGACGAGCATCGATGTCGCCACCGTTGATGCTGAACTGGTGGACCTGAAGTCCCGGCACGCTGAGCTCGTCGGGAACTCCGATGTCCTTGCTGCGCTGCAACAGCGCCTTGATGACCTGCTCGCGAAGCAGGAGGTCGCACGGACGGGCTACCACCGGGCGTGGGATGCGCTTGAGGCGGCCCGCGGTGAGCATGGTGAGATCGTCGAACGCAGTGACGCCGTCGCCGATGCCATCGAAGACTTGGCAGACCAGGTTGAGCTGTCTGACGACGACGAGGAGCACCTTGATGCGGCGCTCGGGGCGGCCTCGTGGCGGAGCTTCACGGATCAGGCGCGCGATCTGGGGCGACGGCTGCGCGTTGAATCGGCGACGGAGTCGCAGCGGGCGCAACGGCTCGGTGAGCAGCTGCAGGGCCTGTTCGAACGGTTCAACGACCGTTGGCCGGATCCGAACCGCGGTGTGAGCCCCGTCGCGTACCCGGAGTATGCGGCGATCCTCGACGGCATCGTGCGGCATGGGCTGTTCGAGCGGCGGAAGGAGTTCCGGTTGCATTTTCAGGAGTGGAGCGGCCACGACCTGAAGCTGCTGGGCGATGCATTCGAGGAGGCTCTGGAGGACATCCACGACCGTCTCGAGCCCGTCAACGAGATCCTCGGGCGGCTGCCGTTCGGGGCCCGGTCTGATCGGCTGCGGATCACCGTCCGGGAATTGCGGCCGCAGTCGCTGGGGGTGTTCCGCCGGGAACTGCGGGAGCTGTCGTCAGATGTCGGCGCCGACTGGGCCGAGGAGCAGCTGGATGACCGCTTCCAGCGGCTCCGCGCGTTCGTCGGGCGTCTGGTCGAGCAGGATGCGGGCCGCGATGACCTCCTCGACGTCCGCCGCCACATCGAGGTCAGCGCAACGAAGGTCGACGAGGCCGGAACGGTCTTGAGCACCTATTCGTCGCTGGGAGGCAAGAGCGGCGGCGAGACGCAGGAGCTTGTCTCGTTCATCGTCGGGGCGGCCCTGAGATACCAGCTGGGCGACGAGACGAGGACGAGGCCGCGATTCGCCCCGGTCCTGCTGGACGAGGGCTTCATCAAGGCCGATGGTGAGTTCGCATTCCGCGCGGTACGGGCCTGGCGGGGCCTGGGATTCCAGCTCATAGTGGGGGCCCCGCTGGACAAGGTGACGGCCCTGGAACCCCACATGGACTTGATCCTCGCTGTCACAAAGAACGATGAGACAGGGTTCTCGTACATCCAACCGCTGCAAGTGGTGGAGACCGAGGAAGAGGCAGCGGAGCCGCCACAGACCGACGGGTAACCGTCGGCCGGCTCGTCCTTCCTCAGCTTCCCCGGCATCCAAGTCCGCCTCAGCCGGTTGGGCATGAGCGGGAGGGGGAGAGTGAGGCGAGGTGCCGTGTGAGGAACTCTGGATCGTGCAGCCCCCGGCGCATGCCTTCGCCACGAACCTGAGCTTCTTCAGCGCACTTCCTCAGCGTTGGCATGGTTTTTCCTGACTGCCTCACGTCCTTCAGCCAACTCAGTCCGGTGCGCAGGACAACTACTGTCGCCATGACCCTATGACACTGACACTGCCGGTAGGGTAGCGTGCCATCTAGCCGCAGCCGGTCGCTTATGGCTAGGAATAATCTTCCAAGCTCACCCGGTCCTTCGGACTGATGGCCATGACTAGAAACGCCTGCAATTGACCGACGCTAATGCTGTGAGGAGGGATTGATTTGGTGTCCTTGCTGGTTCTCGGTGGCACGCAGTTCCTAGGCTATACGGTGGCCACCCAGGCGCTGCAACGTGGTTGGTTAGTGACATGCCTGCATGCCGGACATCATGCTCCGCCCCCGGGGGCGGAGTCTATCGTGGCAGATCGTAGAGACAACTCAGCCTTAGACGCTCTGGGGCAGCACACCTGGGACTGCGTCATCGATACTTGGTCAGGATCCCCGGAAGCCGTTGTGAATGCTGTCGACAGACTTGCCGACCGGACTTCGTGCTACCAGTACGTGTCGAGCCGGTCAGTCTATGCCTGGCCGGCGCCGGCTGGGGCTGATGAGTCCGCCCCTCTCGTGGCATTGCCTGAGTCCCCAGTCGCCTTGGACTATGCTCAGGCCAAGTTGAGGGCGGAGGATGCTGTTCGAAGCGTTTTCGGCGGGCGACGCCTGATCGCGCG
>CAKZJI010000159.1 GCA_936941515.1 uncultured Propionibacteriaceae bacterium | reverse complement strand
AAGATCGGGACGATCATGAACAGCGTGAACAGGTGCACATAGGTCAGCACCACCGCGAAATCCGAATACAGCAGGATGTCCAGCGGCTGGTCGAAGTCCACCAGTGCGTTCAGCGACAGGCCGGTGGTGTTCTTCAGCCGGTATTTGTGCCGAATGCGCTCAGCCAGTGCCGTGTTGGCGCGGGTTTCGGGATCGGCGGCCAGATCCGGGCGAAAGCGCGGCGGCGGCAAGCGACCGGGCTCTTCGTCGGCCTGCTCGGGCGGCACTTCGCTGGGGCGCGGCGTGATGCCCTCAATGCCGATCAGGCTGGTGTTGGCCCGTCCGCAGGTGCAGTTCTCGCTTCGCCGGCGCTCGCGGAAGTCGAACGCCGTGGCAAGATCGGTATAGGCGGTGCCGTCCAATGCCGTCATGTTCCGCGGGCCGTCATCATCGCCGCTGCGGTGCGTGAACAGCATGGTGGGCGCTGCCGGGCAAAGGGCTGCGCATATCGCCTTGTCCCGCTCGAATTGGTCGGCGTTCGTGGCAAACGAGATCGGGAAGAAGTAGCCGTCGCATGTGCGCACGCACAGCGTCCGGTGTTCTCCGGCGAAGGAAGGCCGGGCAGGGGCAACCGGCCGTGATGCATGGTTGCGGTTGGGTTGCGCCCGCCTCACCGTGCCGGGCTCCCGGCGGACCGAAGCGATGCGTGTCGACTGGCTGCGGCTGCAGGCGCGCTGGACCGCGCTCTGGACCGCCTGACCGCCAATATCGTGGCTGACTCTGTCGACCTAGCGGAGGCATTCTCCTGTGAGGCTCCGGAGTACCAGTTTGACGCAAGTGGTCTGGCCCACCTGCACGCCTCAGGCAGGGCCGCAATCGGCGGTTTCATCCATAGGCTCTCTGGCATTGACACAACCACGCTCTGCGAGGCAGTGTCCGGGATGGTCTTCGATCACGAGGTGTTGAGGGCACGCTCCAGCACATCTGGTTTCGATGTGGTATCTGCCGAGGCACTCGCTGAATTACCTGTGCTGCTGCGAACACACGATCTGCGTTGGATGTCCGCACATCAGCTCACCGACCTGACCAATGCGCTCGCTCACGGATTGGCAGCCTCGCCCTTCGACAGGGGACTTCTGTGGAGATGCGCCATCATCATGGAGTCTGACACGTCAGCCCGCTTGGTGTGGATCTTCCACCACAGCATCTTCGATGGCTTCAGCGCACAAATACTCCGCGATGAGTTACAAAGCCGTATCCATGGAAGCAGCTCGCCCACAGCGCAACGCTACAGCTCTTTCCTGAGCGGTCTCACCGAAGATCAGGATTGGAAAGACGAGATCAAGCAATTTGACTACTCCCGGTGGCTGTCTTCGAACGAGGCTGTGAAACGTGCCCTCCGCAACAGCCCTGATCTACCTTCCCACTCAGTCATGCCCCTCAACGGTCAGAACCCCCTTGAGCTCGGACTGCACTCAGTTCACTCACAACTGTCAGAGGTCAGCAGCGAGTCCGCAGTTGCGGTGGGCATCGTCTCCGACTGTCGCCAATGGCGGGGCAAGGACTACTCCAGCTGCCTCGGTGAGTTCCTCGACGCAGTGCCAGTCATGCTGAATGGCAATGACGACCAACCAACCGTCACACAGCGACTGGCCACTGCAAGAGACCGAGGGCTGCATTACCTCCACGCGCTATCTTCTGAAGACAGCCAGCAAATCCCGATCGTTGAGAGGTTGCGTTCTGCCTATCACAGTGACGATGGAAAGCTCGGTTTCACTCTGGTGAACTTTCAGGGATACATCAGCCCAACCGATCGGCCTTCAGAGGATCTTCCCGGACCCGCCATGGCTGATACTCAGGTCAATCTCTGGTATGACGATGAAGCGGTGCACGTGCAATGGCTCACCGACCAGCCTGAGCTGACTGCGAGGACCATCTCATGAATGACAAGCCAACGGTCTGCATCACAGGTTTGGCCCTCCGCCTCCCAGGAGCGAACACACAGGACGAGTTCTGGGCCCTACTGGTCAATGGGATCGACAGGACAGCTCCCGTCAGCAAGCACCGTCGTGATTTAGTCGGCGCCAAGGAGTGGACGGATACCATTGGGGAGCTCGACGACATTGAGAGGTTCGACGCGGACTTCTTTGGGATCGAGTCTGAAGAGGCTCGCTTCATGGACCCACAGCAACGGATACTGATGGAGCTGGCCCATGATGCCGTCTGCGACGCAGGGCTCATCGAACCCCATCGCTCTGAGAATCGTCGCTATGCGGTCTACATGGCACTGGCCACCAACGCCTACTACCCGTTGGTCTGTCAGCACCTGGCCCAGCACGGACCGGACAGCGTCCATCCGCGGACAATCATGAACAGCATCAACAGCGCAATCGCCGCTCGGGTCTCCCACCAGCACAATTTCACGGGTCCCGTCGCCTCCATCGACACCGCCTGCTCATCATTTCTGACCGCCATGACGCAGGCCATTGATGCGATCACTTATGCCGGCTGCGATGGGGCAATCGTCGGAGGAGCCAATATCCTTAGCTCCGTCTTCTCAACCATGCTGTGCGATCAGGGCGGAATAACGACGCCCAGCGACGTCACCCGGGTTTTCGACGCGCAGGCCGACGGTACCCTGATCGGTGAGGGCGCTGTGGTGGTAGTGCTTGAGCGCGACGATATCGCCCGCCGCAAGAACCGTCACATCTACGGTCGCATTCTGGCCCATGCCATCAACAACGACGGTTCCTCCCTCAACATCATGGCTCCCAACCCCCGAGGCCAAGCCCGCGTCATTCGCGACTGCTATGCCTCGGGCATCGACCACACACAGATTGGCTACATCGAGACGCACGGCACCGGAACCCGGATCGGCGACCCGATCGAGATCAACGCCCTAGGCCAGGTCTACGGGCTGCAGGACTTCGGAAACCGCAAGGTCGGCATCGGCTCCGTGAAGTCGAACTTCGGCCATCTTCTGGCAGCCGCAGGAGGCGCCGGGCTGGCAAAGCTGCTCCTCAGCCTCAAACACGGCCAGATGGCCCCGAACCTGCACCTGCAAACCCTCAATCCGCTCCTCCAGTTGGAGGAGACACCCTTCCAGGTGGTGACTGAGCCACAGCCGTGGGAACGAACAGCCGATCAGCCCCGTGTCGGCGCCATCACCTCGCTGGGCCTCGGAGGCACCAACGTACACATGGTGGTGGCAGAAGGCGACCCTGAGCGCACAGGAACCGCTCTGGCTACTCCTGTGCTGTGCCTCTCCGCCTCATCACCAGCAGCTCTCAACACACGGATCACCGAGGCACGCCGCCGTCTCACCTCTGGCGCCGATCCGTACAACCTAGCCATGACCCTCAGCCGGTTCCAACCAGCCCTTGACTGGCGAGCAGTTCTGCATTGGGACCTCGATCATCCCGAGAGCTGCACGGTCACCACAGCCCATCCTACGACCCCCATCAGAAGGCTGCTGCTCCGACCAACTCCAGCGACCCTGGAGCGGGAATCACTCTTCCGCACGATGTTTGTCGGTCAGGTGCTCGTCACCGACTCCGCCCCCCGCGAATCCGATCTCACGGTCACAACCGGATCGCGGGACGAGGACAATGCCCTTCAGCTGGACGCAACTACACCGGATTTAGAGGTCGCAGCCCTCCTATTCCTGAAGGGTTGCCTCCTCAACTGGGAGGTTCTCTTCCCAGACGAGACCGGATCACTTCTTACCCTCAACCCCTATCCATTCACGCACACCCCCCACTGGGTCACTTCACTCACCTAGGAGAAGAACATGACAAAAGAGTACGTCACGAAAATGCTGACCGAAGAGATCGCAACCGAACTCAACACCACTCCAGACGAGATTGACGAGCACACCAGTTTCATGCGAATGGGAATTTCTTCCATCCAGGCGCTGAAAATCATCAATCGTCTCCGTAAAACGCTGTCCATCAAAGTCAACCCCGTAGCCCTCTTCCAGTTCGACACCATCGACGAGATCAGCAGCTGCCTGGCCGAAGAATACGCCACACTTCTGTAATCAACCATCCATTCACCAACCTCACGGCCTTGCACGGGATGTAGCCAGCAAGAGTCAACAACCACATTCACCAGCACATCAAAATAACTATCAACATCCTCTGATTCAGGAAGAACAATGTTTAGATCAAAGCAACAGCGGGCCGGGCGTCCCTATATCGCCCACATGGCCACCTTCCTCGCACTCACCGTCGGATCCGTCTGGGCACTGACCCTGTTCTATCTGGCCAACTACGAATTTGCCGTGATGACACTCGGAACGTTGTCACTGACCAATCCAGTCGTAGTAGTCATCCTCAATTCTCCAGCTATCGCGACCGTCGTAATACTACTGTCGTATGATGGCCCCCGAGGCCTGCTGAACTTCTTTCTAACACTCATCCCCCGGCGACGCGACCTCCTGTGGCTTCCAGCGCTAGCCGCAGCCATGCTCGTATATGTTCTCGCCGTCCACTTCGCCTGTATGGCCGCAGGTATTCCCGTGCCTCCAGAACCGATGTCCCCATCTGAGATGTTCTCGTCATTCCTTGGCTTATTCTTCGGCGAGGCCGGCATGCTGGCCATCGCTATGGGATGGTTTGGCTTCTTTCTTCCCGCCATGCATCGCCTCACCAAAAGCCACTTATGGTCCGGAGTCGCAACCGGATTGGGAATCGGACTCTTCGCAGCTCCAGGAAACCTGTTCTCATCATTCGATCTGGCCACCGCCTGGCCGCTATACACACTGCAGCTCATCATCCTCAGCATCGCCATGAGTCATCTACTCACTCGCATGAAGGGAAATGTTCTTTTCTTCCTCGTCCCGTTCTGGGTATCAGCCTCCGGAAGCATGTGGCGTATGTATTATTTCACCGCCTCTACCCAGCTCATTCAGATCGCTCTATTCACGCCGATGGTCGTCATCTTGTGCACCGTATTGAGCAGGCAGGATCGCAAGGCTTCACGGGAACCACATTCATTCCCCGAATACTTGGAAAATACCTACACAACCCAGACAGGTGCTGTCATCTCAGGGAAAGGGGATCGCAGCTTGGATTCACACGTCGCCCCTGCCCCAAAGATCACCCTTGACACAGTCCTTGATGGAGTATCATGAGAGACAACACTTTCTGGAATCTACGCCCTTCCACCACAGGCCGTCAACTCATCATGTTCCCCTTCCTTGGCGGCTTCGGCTCCTCCTACAACCAGCTGATTTCCGACCTGGAAGGCGACTGGGATATTTGGACCGCGAACCCACCCGGACATGGGCCATGCCTATTGCCTCCGGCGAAGAACCTGAACAGCCTGCTGAACCACTACCTAGGAAAACTGGCAAAGATTCTCAAACCCGATGCGGTGGTCTTCGGTCACAGCATGGGAAGCATCGTGGCCTACAATGTGCTGGTCGCCATGTCACAACATCCCAGGTTCTTCTATCGGATGCCGTCGCATCTGGTTCTATCAGGCTCATGCGCACCTCACCATCTACCCGTCACAGGGTATGCAGAACTTCCAGAAGCCGACCTTCTTCTCCACCTCTGCTCCTTCGGCGCCATTCCCGAAGAGGTAGTCAAGGACAAGTCCATCATGCGCATGCTCATCCCCTCCTTCCGCGCCGATTACAAGGTGCTAGAACAGGCCAAACAAAGACCATCCATGAAACTCAGGGTTCACACCAGCCTGGTTTTCGGCAGTCGGGACCCCCAAATCCCCGAGGGCACACCCACCGCCTGGCAGGAATATTTCACCTTTCCCGTCAGAACCCATGTACTAACGGACGAAGAACACATGTTCATCCTCCACAACACTGAAGCCCTGAACCAGATTATCAACGCACTCTGAGTTCTCCGTCGACCGAAAGCAAGGATATGAGTCAACAGGACCAGTCCCTCAAGACATTAGATCTTCCCACCACAGAAACCGCTCTCTCCTCACCCATCTCTGAGAAAAAGGCAACCCAGAATTTCCGTAGTTTCATGTTGATCTGGGGTGCTCAGATGGTGGCTCGCATCGGCAATGGGCTCACCGCCTTCGGACTCGGAGTCTACGTCTACCAGCAGTCTGGTCTCAGCACTTCCGTTGCCCTCGTCACTCTGGCTGCTTTCCTGCCATCTCTCGTGTTAGCTCCCCTGGGAGGGGTGCTCGCTGATCGGTTTGACCGGCGCCTTCTGATGATCTTGGGGGACTCGTTCTCTGCCATCGGTCTCTTGGCCCTGATCATCGCGTTCCACACAGAGGTCGCCTCCATCCCGGTAATCTGCCTGTGCGTCGCGTTCAGCTCCAT
>CAKZJI010000158.1 GCA_936941515.1 uncultured Propionibacteriaceae bacterium | reverse complement strand
CGACTGGCGGCGCACGGTCTGCGGCGATCTCACCAGCGCCTTCGACTTCCGCACGCCCCGGGCGATTCCGCGGCGTACGCAGCCGCGCGCCGTCGGGGAACTGAGCCCGCGGTGGAAGCCGCACGCGCCGGCCGTCGGGCGGCGCCCCGGTCAGGAACCCGGCGAGCGCCCCGCGCGACCCGTGCCCTACGTCCCCGTCGCCACCGCGAGCCCCGGGCCCGACGGTGTCCGCCTCCGCCTGTCCAACACGGGAACCCGGAGCGCGCACTTCATCGTCTTCCCCTACCACGCACCGGATTCCGTGCCGCTGCACGCCGACGTGCTCGGTGAGCGCGAGCTCGTGGTGCCCGCGCCGGGCGGACGCTACGACCTGCTGGTCCTCGGCCCGGCGGGCGAGCACTGGGAGTTCGTCAGCGATCCGTCCGCCGCAGGATGAACGCCGCGGTCCCGGCGATCCGCGGGTCGGGCTCGTCGGCGAGAATGCGCAGCGCGGCCTCCGCGCCGTCCGTGGGGATCTCCGCGAGCGCCTGCACCGCCCGCTGGCGCACCGCGTAGTCGTCGGCGTCGCGCGCCAGCGCGGCCAGGTCGGCGCTGATGGTCTCCGTGTCGGGGGCTGCGGCGGCGATCGTCCCCAGCGCCTCCGCGGCGTCGACGTCCTTCTCACCCTCGCGCACCATCCGCAGCAGTTGCGGCGCGGCCGCGTCGTCGCCCCGGTCGCCCAGGCCAGGGGCGTGGAGCTGACGATCGTCAACACCGGCACCACCCCGCTGGAGCCCGGCTACACACACCTGAGCTGCATGGTTCCGGTCCCGGCCCTGGTGTCGCAGGCTGTTGATCTGGCCGCTGAGGGGGCCATCGTCAACGCCTTCGCGGGGATTCCGGCGGGAACGTTCGGCGAGTTCGACCTGCAGGGCATCATCGAACGGCGCATCTTCATCCTCGGCACCTCCGGGTCGGATGTGAAGGACATGCGCACGGTGCTGAGGAAGATCGAGGCGGGCGTCATCGACACCACCATCTCCCTCGACGCCGTCACCGGCATGGCGGGTTTCGCGGATGCGATCGACTCGGTGATCAACCGCACCTCGGGCGGCAAGATCATGGTCTTCCCGTCGCTGCATGACCTGGGCCTAGTGCGGCTTATCGACATGCCGGAGAAGCTCCCGCATGTCGCGACCAGGCTGAAGGACGGCCTGTGGACCAAGGAAGCCGAGGAGGCGCTCCTAGCCGGCAAGTGAGCCAAGGGACCGTCACCCGTGGGTGGCGGCCCTTCACTTTTCCAGTGCTGGGATGAGGGATTCGGCTCGTGCTGGGGGCGGAAGCAGCAGGGCTGCGACGCTGAGAAGCAAGCGAATTGCTGATTTGCGCTCAGCGTTTTGCTGGTTACCGTCCAGCGTTTTGCTGATCTGGGGGCAGTGAACTGCTAGTTTCGCTTCATGCAACTGTTGCAGCGGAACTTGGCGCCCTGGGTGGAAGAGCTTCTGACAGCCTCGCCTGTCGTCGTGATCGAGGGCGCGCGTCAGGTGGGGAAGTCGACGCTGGCCTCCATGCTCGGAACGCCCGGCACTGTATATGCGTCGATGGACGACGACGTGGCGAGATGGCAGGTGCGTGAGGATCCTGTGGGTTTCCTGCGAATGGCGGGGAGAGGGAGGCTCGTCATTGATGAGATTCAGCGCTGCCCGGAGCTCATCCTGCCGCTCAAAGCCGAGGTCGACCGTAATCGGAGGCCCGGCCGCTTCGTGCTCACTGGCTCCGCGAACTTGTTGCGAATCCCTAGGGCAGAGGATTCCTTGGCGGGACGCGCCATGACTGCGCGGTTGCAGCCGTTCACCCAAGGCGAGCTCGCCGGACGGCAGGATGATTGGGTGTCCTGGATGCTGCAGCGTCAGCGACGGCCCGTCGTGTCGGCTGAGCGCAGTGACATAGTCGAGCGCGTCGTCAAAGGGGGCTACCCACCAGTCCAATCCATGTCGCCGAGGCTGCGTGTCTCCTGGTTGCGCGACTATGCGAATAGACTAGTGGAGCGGGATGCGTCCGATGTCGGACGGGCGCAACCGGAGTTGCTGCGCCGGTTGCTCCTCCAACTGGCTGCGATGCCGGGGGCGGAACTGGTGCTGGATCGGCTGGCTCAGGAACTGGGCGTGGGGCGAAGTGCCGTGTCCAGTCATCTAGAGCTCCTTGAGCGACTGTTTCTGATGCACAGGCTCCCCAGCTGGTCGCGAAACTTGAGCCAGCGTCAGGTTCAGCGGCCCAAATGCTACCTCACGGACTCGGGGTTGGCGGCAGCACTGAGCGGTCTTGATGCGGGACACCTGAGCTCTGTTCAAGGCGGCGAGCATCGTGGCCCACTGCTGGAGGGGTTCATTGCCTGTGAGCTTCTGCGTCAGCGCGGCTGGTCTGCGACACACTACGAAGTTTTCCACTACCGCGACCGGAACGGCTCCGAGGTGGATCTTGTGATTGAAACTCCCAAAGGGGTGATCGCGGTAGAGGTGAAGTCTGCTGTCGCTCCAGCCGGTCATCATTTCAAACATCTCAAGGCGCTGCGGGACAAGCTGGGTGGTGAGTTCGTCGCTGGTGTCGTGCTCACCGTGGGGGAGGGGCGGCCAGTCGGTGATCGCTTGGAGGCGCTACCCGTGTCATCGCTGTGGACCCATGAATAAGCCTATAGTGAGCAGCGGTGGTCATGAGTTTGAACATGCTGCGAGCAGCGCGCTCTGTCAAAGACGTGCTGAGGCTGTTGGGATAGCTGAGGCGATTCTGCCTGCGGTGTTCTAGGTTGTGGAGACAACCTTTTCAAGGAGGCGTCGTGAAATAATAGCCACTCGCTTCTGGCTGCCGGGCAGAGGCATTCGGTGGGTCGACGCTCGGATGGAGCTGTCGTGGCTGTTGGGTCACATGCCGTTGGTGAGTGCCGTACCGGGGAATGGCGGGATGTCGTTGCGGTGGCAGCCGGTGCGGAACACACTCTGGGGGTGCGTGCCGATGGCAGCGTCTTGAGCGCTGGAGCCAATGACTACGGTCAGCGAAACGTGGATGGCTGGTCACTCATAGACGCCTAGACGTGGGGCGGTGACGGCGCGCATCACTGTATCTGTATCTGCGAACTTGCCTGAACATTGAGGGCCCTCCGAAAGCCTCATCACTCGGACACGTGATGTCCAGAGCGGAGCACCGGCAGGGCCTCGCGGGTGGCATCCACCTGTGACAGGTCCACATCGACGGTGGCCAGCTCCGGCGCTGGCCCCAGCTCCAGCAGAACCCTCCCCGTCGGGTCGACCACCATCGAGTGGCCCACGCCTGTTGGGGGGCCGGGGCTTTCGGGGCTGCCCGAGGCGGCCTGGTCCACCGCGATCACGAAGGACGTCGAGTCCATCGCCCGGGCAGTCACTAAAGTGCGCCACTGATTGAGCTTTCCCGGGCCGGGTGCCCAGGATGCGCACACCACCATCACCCTCGCGCCACCCAGCGCCAGGTTGATGAACTGCTGCGGGAAGCGGATGTCGTAGCAGATTGACAGCCCCAAACACTCCCCGGCGATCTCAGCTGTGACCAGCTGATGGCCGGGGACGATGTGATCGGACTCGCGATGCCCCAGCGCATCGAATAAGTGGATCTTGTCGTAGCGGGTCTCCACCTCACCCGTTGCCAACACGGTGTTGTGGACCAGCCCGCCGGGAGCCGTCGTGAACATTCCCGCGACGATGGCGATCCCGAGCTCGTGGGTCAGAACCCGCACACCTGAAGCCCACGGCCCGTCGAACGATTCGGCGACCTCCGCCGGAGGGCGCAGGAACGAGCACATGGCAGCCTCCGGGAACACCACTGCCTCCGCGCCGGCCCGGGCTGCCCGCCGAGCCATGTCCGCGACCACCGCCAGATTGGCCTGCGGATCGATCGTGGAGCGGATCTGAGCCAGGGCAATGCGCATTGTGAGTTCCTTGGCTGATTCAGGAGCTGATGGCCGCAAGGTGCTGATACGCGGTCTCGGAGGAGTCACGGAGGAACTGGGCGCAGCGCTCCTGCTCATCGGTCTCGCCAATCCGTCCGGCGGCGACGCTCAGCGCCCACAGGCTGCGCAGGAACCCGCGGTTGGGCTCGTGCTCCCACGGCACCTGACCCGTGCCTTTCCAGCCGTTGCGGCGCAGCAGGTCAAGGCCGCGGTGATATCCGGTCCGCGCATAGGCGTAGGCAGCCAGGGTCGCCGCCAACTCGTTCCTGGCGAGGGCATCCTCAGCCAGCAACGCCCAGCACAGCGATGATGCCGGATGAGCTGCAGCCACCTCCAGCAGGCTGCCCTGTTCGATGAGCAACGCGGCGGGGTCCTCGGGGAGATGCACGACGACGTCGGAGGCCATGAGGTTGGGGTGTGTCTGAGACATGACAGCCAGCCTAGTGTCGTGTGCCGTCATCTCGTCGGGTGTTCTTCACTCCCGGATGTGGCGCCTCGCTTCGTTCGCCTCGCTCACGGCACACCCAGAACGGTTTCGCTCGGCTACCTCGCGAGGCAGCCACCCCGCAAGCCGACTCCCAGCGGCGAACTTCCGACACACGAGGCCAGGGCACACTGTGAGAGTGGATGATGCCGTGGAACTGCTGATCGAGCGGGTGCTGCGTGCCGTGGAGTGCGTGCCTGCGGGGCGCGTCGTCTCCTACGGCGACATCGCCGAGCTGGTGGGAACCTCTGCCAGACGGGTGGGCTCCATCATGGGCACCGAAGGCTCGGGGGTCCCGTGGTGGCGGGTGACCAACGCCTCAGGTCGGCTTCCGGAGCACCTGACGGCAGAGGCGTCCCTGCGCTGGAGACGGGAGGGAACCCCGGTGGGCGATGGCCGCTGCATGATGTCCCAGGCCCGTGCCGACCTGACCCAGTGGGCTGCGGACTATGAGATGGCGGACCCCGCCTCACGCCTGACGTCGGCCAGGCCTGATCCAGCCATGACGTCGTCCCATGAACTCCACACCGACGGCATAAAGCACACACATGAGCACTGACGACCCCACCTGCCACCACTCCATGGCGGCATCGCCGGTGGCTTCGACGGGCCCCAGTGCATCGGAGATAAAGGCAACAACGTTGTTCACCGCGTGAAGTGCGATGGCCGCCTCCAGGCCTCGGGTGCGCAACACCAGCCATCCCGCGATGCTGGCGAAGCAGGCCACGCTCACACCGCCCTCGATGCCATAGTCATGCCCGATCACGAACAACGGGACGGTGAGCAGTGTCACGAGCCAGCCTGGACGAATCCACGCGCCGAGCGCCTGGAACAGAAAGCCCCGGAATACGTACTCCTCGGCAGCCGATTGCAAGGGGGCCAGGATCAACAGCAGCAACAGAGTTCCCCACGCCGAGCTTATAGAGGGCAGGTCCAAACCAGGGGAGAGCAGAAACGACAGAACCACAGGAGGCGTCATCACCGCCACAGCGATCGGTAGGGTGTCGGCGATGATCCGCCACCGCAGGCGTCCCGTCGCTGATGAGACGAGCCCCAGAGGCTGTCCGTATACCATCCGCGCCGTCGCCGCCACCGCGAGCGTCATAACCGCGATGCCGCTCAATTCCAACGTGGGCGGGAGCGCGAAGGTGTCAGGGGAATCCTTGGCCAGGAAACTTTCCCGCAGCACTGGATCGAAGATCACGTACCCGACGAGGAGGGCCAGCATCAACACCCCCGAAGTCAGCAGAAGTACCCCGGCAGCGAGAAGCGGTTTCCACCAGCGATGGCGTGGCAGTGTCCGCAGCAGGCGATGGTAGGGGACGGGCGCTGCGGCATCCGATGCCATGGTGGACGATGTGATGAGGGCAGGTGCTGTGTTCATACCCTCAGATTCAGGCTCCGAGACGCCTTGCGACCATTGCTCGACAGGCCCGAATGATCGGCCAGTGGGAGGAGACCCGAGAAGCCGTCTCCTCCCACTGGCCGATGGGAGGGGCGACTGTCTGGTGGGTAGCCTGCGGCCATGACCAACGAGCTTCTGGGCGACCGGTGGAAGCGTGTCGTCGTATGGTTCGCCTGCGGGCTGCTGGGACTTCCACTGGTCATGGCGCATGTGGTGCTGCTGCTGGACGGGGAAGTCCTCAACGACGTGATCGTCTCTCAGTTCGCCATCGACCTGCTGTTCGGGAGCATCGCCCTGGCCTTCCTGCCAGCCGCGCTGAGGCGTCTCGGGGGAGCCACCCATGCGGTCATTCTCGTCGGGGCCATCAGCACATGGGGGTTGCCAGCCGCCTGCGTCGCCATCACGCTGGTCGCATCCCGGCGGCAAAGACGCCCCCTCCTGATGGCCGGCTTCGTCTTCGCGGCAGGGGGCGCACTCCAGATCTGGATGGACAGCTCCACATCAATGACCCAGTTTGAACTTCTTGGGGTGAGTTTGGTTGTGCTGACGGTGTTCCTGATCCCCGCCCTGATCGGGCATTCGCTCGGTGCCCGCGCTGAGCTTCTCCGGTCGCTGCGAGAGCGTGCGGAATTGACCGAGCAGGCGAAACGCGAACGCGAGGAGCGAGGCCGTGTGGAGGAACGCGCGCGGATCTCCCGCGAGATGCATGACGCTCTCGCCCATCGGCTGTCGCTGCTGTCCCTGCATGCCGGTGCCCTGGAGACGCGCCCGGACCTTGACCGTGAGACCATCGCCGCCAGCTGCTCCACCATTCGTGAGCTGGCCGCCGACGCCTCCCGTGAGCTGCGTCAGATCCTCGCAGTCCTGCACGCCGACGGCACCCGGGACACATCCCGTGCTGAATGGGCTGAGGTCATGGCCGTCATCGATCGGGAACGCGACGCCGGAGCGCACGTCGCCATGACAATCCCATATGAGTGGGAGCAGGACTTCCACACAGCTCCCCAAACCCTCCGTCACGCCGTGCTGAGGATGGTGGAGGAGGGGCTGACCAATGCCCGCCGCCACGCGCCAGGAGCTCCCGTCGATATCAGATTCCACGCCGATGACGGTGTGAGCGTGCGGATCAGGAACCCGGCCCCGGCGACTGCCGGATCCATGGCCCCTGGACTGGGCAGAGGCCTCGGACTGGCTGGGATGCGGGAGCGTGCAGCACTCGCAGGGGGATGGCTGCGGGCCGGAGCCGCAGAGGGTGAGTTCGTTGTGGAAGCATGGGTGCCGTGGAACCGGGCGTGAGAGTGAAGGTGGTCCTGGTTGATGACGACCCCCTGGTGCGCTCGGGACTGCGGCTGATCCTCGGCGGCTCGCCTCAGATCGTCATCCTGGGGGAGGGTGGCGATGGGCGGCGGGGTGGATGCCGCCATCGCCCTGGCACCCGATGTGGTGTTGATGGATCTGCACATGCCAGGCCTCGACGGCATCGCTGCCACGGCCGAGCTACTGCTGCGTCGACCCGGCGTGAGAGTCGTGGTGCTGACCGCCTTCGACTCCGACGACATGGTGCTGGGTGCGCTGCGAGCTGGGGCCACCGGCTTCCTGCTGAAGGACTCCGCCCCGGGCGGCATCATCGCCGGGGTGCTGGCCGCAGCCCACGACGAGCCCAGGTTTTCCCCCAGCATCCTGCGCCGTCTGGTCTCCAACGCGGTGTCTGCGCCCTCTCGAACCCCGAAGCCCAGGGACATCACCGAACGGGAGCGGGAGGTCGCTGACCTGGTGGTGCAGGGCCTGAGCAACGCTGAGATCGCCGCTGAGCTGTACGTGGGGATCACGACGGTCAAAACCCATATCTCCGCGCTGCTTGGCAAGTATGGAGTCGCCAACCGGGTGCAGCTGGCCGTTGTGATCCTGTCCGCTGAGCACTCACAGTGAAATAACCCACCCCGATTTCCCGATTCCCAACGGCACGCTACAGACTAGGAACGTGCCACTCGAACTCATGATCGTGCTGTCGCTGGTGGTGGTGACGGCTCTGGCCTTCGACTTCACCAACGGTTTCCACGACACCGGCAACGCGATGGCGACATCCATCGCCACGGGTGCCCTGAAGCCCAAGACTGCGGTGACATTGTCCGCAGTCCTGAACCTGATCGGGGCCTTCCTCTCGGTGGAGGTGGCGCTGACGGTGTCGAATGCCGTGGTCAATCTGCAGGACAGCGACGGCGCGCCCCGGCCCGAGCTGCTGGTGGACGGCGGGGAGGGGCTGCTGCTGATCGTCCTGGCCGGGCTGGTCGGGGCCATCGTGTGGAATCTGCTGACGTGGCTGTGGGGTTTGCCGTCGAGCTCCTCCCACGCCCTGTTCGGCGGGCTGATCGGCGCGACCATAGCGGGCCTGGGCGTCAACGGCGTCAAATGGAGTGGCGACGGCACCAAGCTTGACGGGGTGGTCGGCAAGGTGATCCTGCCTGCGCTGCTGTCGCCCATCATCGCCATCGCCGTCGCCAGCATCGGCACGGCCAAGAACGCGTGGCCGCTCGCGGGTCTCGGCACCGCCGAGTTCGATCAGCTCGGTTGGT
>CAKZJI010000157.1 GCA_936941515.1 uncultured Propionibacteriaceae bacterium | reverse complement strand
GGGGGATGGCGTCTGACGCTGCGGAGAGTCAGCGGAGGGCGGCAATCCACGCTGCGGCAGCGGATTGAACGCTTGGCCTTGCGGGGAGCTGAATGGTGTCGAGGCCGCGGGCCTCGGCACCGGGGTTGCGGCGGCGTCGCCAACCTGCACGTCGGCCTCTTCCTCCCCAGCCTGCAGGGCAAGAATATTGAAGGACCGGTCGATCCAATGGCTGCCGTCCTGATAGGTGAAGTAATACGAGATCGCACCAAACCCCAACGTCACCAGCTCAAAGCCGAACTGCACCAGGTACTTGGTCAGCACCTGACCCCCGTTCGGCTGTCCCGTGCGGCTGTCAACCAGCCGGTAGCCAAACCACCTGCCGCCCAGGGAGGTTGACTCCCTCAGTGCGACGAACACGAACCACGCCACGAAGGCCAAGGTCACCAGACATCCAGCGACGAGCAGGATCACCCCCAGCACCGAATTGGGCACCAGGAGGCTCCCGCCATAGCCCAACAGCAGCGGGAGCAACAGGGCGATCATCAGCACCAGGTGGCCACGGATACGGGGCCCCGCTGGTACAGGCATCGCCGTTGTCGCTCCGATCTGCCTACGCATCTTCATCTCCTCAGTTCCTCGGTTCTCCCTGATGACCGGTCCGGCTGTCAGCTGGCCTCTTTCTGGAGCCCCCCGCCGCCTCAGTCCTCGACCGGCGGAACGACCTCAGGGAAAACACTGCCGCTGGCCGAGCGTACCAAGGCCGACTGGCCAAAAGTGAACTTTTGAGCTTCGCGGCCTGTTGCCAAACGTTTTCCTTCAAGGACTCAGTGGGCTTTTCAGGCCCGAAAATCGACGAGTCGATCTGCGCGGCAACTGATTGAATCGGCATTTCAGGATGAGCTTTCTGCAGTTGCTCTGCAGATTCGCGGCGCGTGTGATCCGCGGTGACCTGGAACCCCAGGTCCCTCGCCCGATCCACCACTTCGCTCCAGGCCCCGGCAAGCTGATCAGCGACATCGCCCCGCTTGCGGCGGAGCAACGCCCGGCGGGACTTCAATGCGGCAATCACCATGAACGGCAGCATCAGAACGGTCAGGCCACCGCCGACAGCCCCGACGACGATCAGGACCGCCGCAATCCCGGAGTCCTCGTTCTCCGGGTCGTCAATGTCGACGTCCTCCTCCTCGGCCGTCACCGAGTCATCCTCAATGTGCTCGGGTGGGTTCGGTGGCGTGTCGACACGCGGCTTCGGCTTCGGCTTCGGTTGCGGCTGCTCGTTGTCCGGGACTCTGTCACGATCAGGCGTCGGATCGAAGCTGACCCATCCGGCTCCCTCCAGGTAGGCCTCCACCCAGACATGGGACTCCGTGCCCCGGACCTGCCACGCACCGTCGATGTCGGCATCCGGCCCGGGGGAGAACCCCATCACCACACGAGCAGGAATCCCCCGCTGCGTCGCCATCAAGGCCATGGCTGTCGCATACTGCTCATCATCGCCGACCCATTGGGTCTGGTTGAACATATAGGCCAGCCGCTCAGCGGTGTGGCCGGCCCGGGAACGGTTGTCCGAGCCATCTGAGTAATAGCCCTCCGTATGCAACCGCTGTTCAAGCATCTCCAGCTCTTCGTAGGCGCTGGCAGCCCCCTCCGTCCACTCCGCGGCGTTCTTGACCAGCACCTCTGGGACGCGCGTCACCTGGGCCAATGGAGCCTCCCCGGCTGCCCTCCCCCTCAACGCCGCCCGCTCCTCCCCTGTGAGCGGAATCAGGGGCACGGCGTCGAGCGCCACCGAGCTGCCACGATCGAACCGAGCAGTGGTCATGGCCTGGTGCGTGCCGCGGTTGAAATACAGCCCACTGCCCTGCTGGGTGGCCCTCTCCCCTGAGAACTCGATCCGCGCCGGCTCCCCGAACGAGGGCACCCAGACGTCGTCGTACAACTCCGACCGCACAACCGATCTGACGTGCTCCCCAACGGGCTGCCAGGGCATCTCACGCCCAACCTGCAGATACTCGCGGCTGTCTTGGGACACGTTGAACACCACCCCGTCCCAACGGTCCATGACCGCCAGCCGGAGCCTCCCACCCGCCGGCATGCCGGTGACTGTGAAGAGCACCTCCTCTTTAAGGTTGAGCTCGTAGAGCCGGTAGCGGGTCAGTGGACTGGCATACTCCGCCAAGTTCAGGGGTGGGCTCACGATGTCTCGCAGCACAAGACGGCTGCCTGTTCCCGTCGCCGCATTGACCCCGAGCCCGGCGACGGCGGCAAACACCATCACCGCAGCCGCGGCGAGCGCCTGCCAAGCCCGATGGGACAAGCCGCTCGGTTTCCGCACCAGAAAGGCCGCGTTCGCCGCGCCCATGCGACTCAGTCGGTGAGCGGTGCTCCACCCCAGGATCCCCACCCCAAGACCCACGCCCAGCCAACTCGCAGCAGGGGCGCTGTCCGCACCGAAGGCAACGCCGAGCGCAAGCCACACCACCGCCAGCACCGCTGGCCACACCACGCCCCGCGTGAGCCGCACCACCCCGATGGTGGCCATCCCGAAAACCAACCCGGCGAAGAACGGCACCGCCTGCGGCCCCGAAAGGTCGCCGGCAGGGGTGGCGACTGTGATGATGTCATACCAGCCCTGAAAGGTCAGCTGCCCCAGCCTGCTGATGGTCGCGAGCGTCGGAAGGACGCCGAAGGCCGTGGTCTCCGGGATGACGAGCGGCCCACCCACCAGCAGATAGGCCGCGAGGAACGCAGCAAACCACAGGGCCGGGCTCCACCGGAACCGGACGGCAACCAACGCGATCAGCGCACCGAGGGCCACGCCCAACAGCGACGGCAGATATCCCCTCAGCCCTCCGAAAACTGACTGGAAGGCCACACATCCCGGCAGCAGCAGCAAGCAGGCACCCAAGACGCGGGGCAGCGAAAACGCAGGCGTCCGGTTCACACGAGGCTCCTGACTGCAGGGCGGAGATCATCCAGGCTCGTCAGGTCCAGGATAATCAAATCCCCCACCCTGCGACGCGCAAGCTCCGCCGTCGGCCCGCAACGCACCGCAAATGGGAAGATCCCCGGAGGAAGAGCCAGTTGTGCGGCACGCAGTGTGGCGGGCGCCGTCGACCCCGTGACAAAGGCCGCCACTGAAACTCCGGGATTTGACCCATACGTGATGGCGAGGCTCCGCAGGTCACGGCCCTCATCACCAAGCTCCACACCAGACAGCCTGTCCAACAGGCCGATGGGACCAGGGAAGAACAGCTGCTCCGTGGATGTGCACACCGTGACCTGGCGGTCGTCACGCAGCGCCGAGACCCCGAGAGACCCTGCGACTGAGACCGCCAGCTCGAAGTCCTCCTCGCTCTCGTAGTCGCTGTTGTCCGTCGAGAGCAGAATCAGAAGGTGGGCCCGCATCGTCTCCTCGAACTGCCGCACCATGAGCTGCCCGGTTCGCGCAGTGGTGCGCCAGTGCACCGAGCGTCGATCATCACCTGGAACATACTCCCGCAGCGCATGGAAGGACACATCGGAGGAGGACAGATTCTGAGTCGCGACGCCCTCCACATCACGCAGGAAGCCAACCGCCCCCGCCTCCAGAGGCAGGATCCGCGGATGCACAAAGAGCTCGCAGGCATCAGAGAGCAGCTTCTGACGACTGACGAGCACCAGCGGATCTGTCTGCACGGAGCGCACCGGCCCCATCTCGATCACCCCCCGGCGGCTGGCAGGGATGGTGAAGGGCTCCTCATGCACCTGACCGACCGCGAGCGGCGGAACCCGGAAGTTCGCCACCTCACCACTCACCGGAAACTCCAGGGCCACCGAGCCCGTGGCCCGATCACCTGCGGCACGCACCAGGACAGCGCCGGCGGCAGTATCCCCCACCTGGACACGCGGCCTCTCCAGGTGGAAGACCACCTCGTGCTCACGCCGTCCCAGAATCGCCAGCATCGCAATCACCAAGGCCGTCGCACACATCACCGACAGGGCTCGGAACTCCAGCCATCCAAGAAACCATCCCGGAATGGCCGTGACCACCAGGCCGACAATCAGAACCCAGCCGAGCGGGGTGACGGTCGTCAGCCGAGGCTCTGCCCTGGAATGCGGCTCGCGGGCGCTAAGGCGCGTGCGCTGCGGGGAATCGGACACGTCTGTCAGGCGTTCATCCGACTGGTCGGCGCCTCCACCGAGGCCAGGACACGCGCTATCACATCGGTGGCGCTCACCCCGGAGAACTCGGCCTCGGGAGACAGAATCAGGCGATGCGTCCACACGGGGACAGCCAACTCCTTGACATCGTCGGGCAGCACATAGTGGCGCCCATGGGCGGCCGCCCACACCCGGGCTGCTCGGACCATCGCGATGGCGCCTCGCGTGGAGACGCCCAATGCGGTGTCGTTGTCGTTCCGAGTCGCCTCGACGAGACGCTGGATGTAGAGCAGCACAGACTGGTCGATGTAGTTGTCCTTGACAGAGTCGATCATCTCGGCGACGGCCTGCTGAGCCAGGACAGGCGAGAGCCTCTTGGAGCGGTCCGGCTGGGAGGAGCCAGCGAGCACCTGGACCGCCGCATCAGTCTCCGGATAGCCGACGGATGTCTTCATGAGGAACCTGTCCAGCTGCGCCTCCGGGAGTTTGTACGTGCCAGCCTGTTCGATGGGGTTCTGGGTGGCTATCACCATGAACGGCCGCTCCGTCGGGTAACGCTGGCCATCCACCGTCACGTGAGCCTCCTCCATGACCTCCAGGAGTGCGGACTGCGTCTTGGGTGAGGCCCGGTTGATCTCGTCGGCCAGCACGATGGAGCTGAACACCGGCCCGTGGTGGAAGGTCCAGCGTGAGGTCGCCTGGTCGTACATGGTGATGCCCGTGATGTCAGAGGGCAGCAGGTCGGGGGTGAACTGGATGCGGTTGTGGCTGCCGTGCACCGAGGCCGCGATGGCCCTGGCCATCGCAGTCTTGCCGGTTCCCGGGGCGTCCTCCAACAGGAGGTGCCCCTCCGACAGCATGCAGGTCAGCGCCAGCTGGATGACCGGGCCCTTCCCCAGCAACGCCTGGCCGACATTGTCGGTCAGCCGCGCGAAGGTATCCGCAAAGAAAGCAGCCTGTTCCGGGGTCATCGTCATATCGTTCCAGTCACCTTTTCATTTCTTCCGCGGGTGCGTGTCAGTCTTTCTCACATTGAGCGGTGATGTCTCTACTGCCCACTGAGGAAGAGATGTCATCAGCGTGGGCCCACGCCTCGAAGTCCTTACGCGCCTTGCCCGAGCTTGAGGTCTCAAGCTCAACCTTGACCGCATCGTCCCCCCTCTTCCTACGCAGGTAGGGAAGCTTGCATTTCACATCCTGATCTGCGGGCCACTGATCAAGTGTGATCCTGAACCCGTACTCGCACCACGGGCCCTGGCCGCATCTCTTAGCCTGCCATTCGAGTGTGGCGTGCTTCTCAGGTTCAGGCTTCGTCGTGTTGGCGCATGCCTCCTGAGACCAAGGGCCCCAGTCTCCGTGCTCATTCTGTGCTTGGGCGCTCAGACAATACCGTTGGCCCGGCTCACCGACAGTCCGGCTGCCTGACGGGTTGCCGACCTCCTCAGTATCGCCGTTGATCTTCAACCGCACCTGCGTCACCTTGGCGCCGTTGCTGGGAGAGCTGATGTCCCATTTGAAAGTGACCTGCTCCCCGCCTTCAGCGCTGACGGTCGGAGCCTGTGGTGGAGCGTATGCCGTCACCGTCGCAGTCTTGGAGCCGCCTTCGGAGGTCTGCCCCTTCACCGTCGCGATGGCGGTGACCCGTACCGTCACGGGCTGTCCCAACGCGAAAGCCGAGCTGGTGATGACGTGCTCCCCGGCGCTCACCGTGCCGCCGTCGCCCCCGGCACTCCAGCGGTAGGAGATCTCATCCTCCCGGAGGCCATTCCCGGAGGCCCCCCAGACATTCAGCTTCACCTCGGTGCCCTTGCCAGTCGGGGTGACCTCGAATCCGGTGGGGGCCGAGGGTGGCTGGAAGGCCCGGACGGGCTCGGAGTGCGGCGAGGGCGCCGACCACAGTCCAGAGGAGTTGGTGGCCTTGACGGAGAAGGTCACCTCCTCCGTGGAGGGGGTCAGCGAGATGTCGCAGGAGGTCTCACTGCGCTCGCTGCAGACCTCACGGCCGCTGTTGTCCGTGACGATGTAACGGTAGTGGGTGTCACCGTTCGATGCACCGGGCTGGGCCCAGCTAATCCGCGCGGCCAGTTGACTGCCGTCCCCCGTGCCGATCATCGACACCGACGGAGCGCTCAGGTTGCCGGGCGCACCGGCGGGGGTGACGGGCTGCGAGGCTGGGCTGACGGGTGGGGAGACCTTGCTGTCGCTGTCGGTCAGCCGGTTGTGGACGGACACGGTGAAGGTGTAAGCCTGGCCATTGCTCAGCCCCGACCATGTGAGGCTGGTGCCGGTGGTGTCCTGCTGCTCCCCGCCCGGGTACTTCGTGACGGTGTACCGAGTCACAGGGGAGCCGCCGCTCGGAACCGTCCCCGCATTCCAGGTCAGAGCGACCCGCTGGTCACCGGCGACGGCTGTCGGCGCCGCTGGAGTGTCGGGCAGCACATCCACGAGGATCTCATTGCTCGGTTCCGACTGGGGGCTGCGAGAGTTCAGGTCTGACTCACTGACCAGAGCCTTCACCGTGAAGCTGTACCGGCCGCCATTCGGCAGGCCCGAGACGTCGCAGGTGGTCTGGAGCCCACACTCCTGACTTCCCCCGGGCCAGGAGACGAGGTATCCCCTCGGGGTCCCACCCCTCCAGCTCGCATGGGTCCACGACACACGGGCAGTCTGAGACTTGAGATACTGCGCGCTGACGTTCGCCGGAGCCACCGGCGGGTTCTTGACCACCAGGCGGATCACACCTGTTTTCTCGCGCTGCGGGTCTTTCGTGGCGTCAGCGACCCTATAGGTCACCGTGATGTCCTCGGGAGCCGTGTCCGAGGCGCCAGGTTCCGTCGGAGTGACAGTGATCACTGAGCCCTCGGCGGAGGCGGTGGCCGCTCCCCGAACGTCCGGGCTCCCCACCAGGGAGATCTCGCCGCCGACATCGGCGAAGGGGTTGGTGACGATCTCGGCCAGATTGAAGGACACAGGAGTCCCGATGCGCGCGTCTTTCTCCGTGATCTCTGGGACAGTCATCAGCGGCCGCGTGGAGGAGATGACCGTGACAGGGATGGTCATGGTCACCGGGTCGGTGCTGCCGTCATGCACTGAGACGTTCACCGTCGCGGTGGAACCGACCGCCGCCCCATCGGCAGCCGCCAGGGATAGCTCCTGCCCTGAGACGGAGGCCTGCACCGGCCCCTCCGTCCCCGTCAGCTCGAAGGTCATCCGCTCCTTGTCACCGGGATCGGGGTCATCGACCATCGCAGCCAGCGACACGGTCTGGGAGGGCTCGCCGGGGGCGACGCGCAGCTGGTTCGGCCTGACCTGGGGTGGCTGTTTCCCGGAGGAGGTCACCTGGACGGTCAAATTGATCCGGGCGGTCTTGCCGCTGGGGTCGTCAATACTCTGCCCGTCGGTCACCTCGAAGGAGACGGTGGTGACACCCGAAAAGCCTATGTCCGGAGTGAAGTTCAGGGTCCTGCCGTCCACCACCTGCACACCGCCGTCACCGGCCTTGGAGTCCCCTCCCGGACCTGCAACCACTGAGTCGACGCTGGTCAGCTTGGCCTCGCGGCCTGGCCTCGTCAACACCCATTCGGGGATGTCGATGGTCAGAGTCTCCCCCGCAGTGACTCGGGCAGGCCCCTTGTCGGCGTTGAGCTGAGGCGGGTTCTCCCGTCCCGGAACCACGATGGCGGCCCGGGCACTGAGGCCGTCGGCGTCCGTGACGGTGTACAGAATGATCTGGCGATCCTCACGTACCGGAACGGTGACGACCCCATTGCGGACCGTCGCAGGCCCCTCGACATCCACCTTCATATCGGAGACCACGCCATCGGAGTCAGAGTCGTTCTCCAGGACTGGGACGTCCACGGTGTCGACTCCGCTGATGGCAGAGGCCTGAACCACATCGTCGCGAGCCTGTGGTGCGACGGGCGGCACGTTCTTGTCGACAGTCACCGTGACCGCGCCCTGCACGGAGGTGCCACGTCCGTCGCTGATCGAGTAGAGCAGCTGATAGGTGCCCTCCTGCGCCGGGGTCACCACCACGATTCTCTGCCCCTTGACCTCAACCTGCGGTTCCCAGCTGGAGTCCGCGGGACGCACCGATTCCTTGATGATCGAGATCTGGTCGCCATCCGGATCAATGTCGTTCTTCGTAGCGGGAATCTCCAACCTGGTGGATGGCCGCGCCGACACCTCGTCGGCCACCGCCACGGGAAGTTGATTCGTGGTGGGGGCAGGAGCCACACCGACGCGCACGGTCCCCACGCCCTCGGCGCCGAAACGGTCTTGGACCCGATAGGTGAAGAC
>CAKZJI010000156.1 GCA_936941515.1 uncultured Propionibacteriaceae bacterium | reverse complement strand
GCTCGCGGGAGGGGATGACGCCCTCGGTCTTGTAACCGATGTCGAGCAGGACCTCATCCCGATCGACTTTGACGACGGTGCCTGAGACGATGTCGCCGTCGTTGAAATATTTGATGGTGGCGTCAACGGCCGCCATGAAGGCTTCCGGAGTACCGAAATCGTCGACCGTGACGGCCGAGGCCTCAGTGGAGGAGGACATGTAGTAGGGCTTTCGCATTTGGGTTCAGCTCTGTGCCTTGTCCCGCGTTCAGGTACGAGACCCGAGGGTGGAACGCGCCGGCCCTGCTCCGTCCGAGGGCAGGCAGACCACAGTGCAATGCAACCCTATCTGCTTGCCAAGAGGTCCTGCAAGTGCGAGACGTCGACGGGGATTCGCTGAGACGCCACCCACGCGCAGACCACAAGTTCGGCTTTCGATCTGCGAGTCAGGAATGGGGAAACCCGTCATCGGGTTCAGCCGACTCACGAACCCCTGCCCGTCACGCCGCATTGATCGTCGTCAACACGCTCTCCCCCACCTCACCATGGCAATTTTCGTGCGCCACACGCCTCAACACCGCACTCATCATGGGATTCCCTGAATCACGAGGCTTTCCCCCGGGGCAAACCACGCCTGGAAGATCATCAAAACCATGGTGCTGGTTGGACGTGACTGCCCCAACGATTACCCTGTTTCCCGTGAATTTCGCCGAAGCCTTGAAAACCCGCAAGGTCCAGATCGTCATCGCCGCTGTCGCCATCATCCTGGTCGCCGCCTTGACCGCGTGGTGGCTGCTCAGCCCGAAGGACCGTCAGGACGCAGCCTCGACCCCCGCCGCCACCCCCAGCGTCAGCTCGGAGGCGGCGCCCTCTCCCGCCGAGAGCGCATCTCCCTCCGGAGATGGCTCTTGCTCCCCCTTGACGCCGGCTGGTTTCATCCCGGTGCGCTATTCCATTGAGAAGATCGACGTCGAGGCAGACGTCATCTCCGGAACCACAGACTCCGAGGGCTTCATTGAGGCTCCGCCACTGGATCAGCCGAAGACCGCCGCCTGGTGGAGCCAGGGTCCCGCAGCCGCCTCAGATAGCGGCCAGGTGGTGCTGTCCATCCACACCTACCGCAATGGCGGAGCCGTGGGCAATCAGCTCTACACCGATGACGGTCCGCAGCTCTCGCAGGGTGATGTCCTCAAGCTGTACAGCGCCGAGGGGCAGGTCGCCTGCTACCAGTTTGACAGCACCGAGAAGGTGATGGAGTCCGACTACGATCCAGAATCCGATGTCATGGTCCGCTACGAGGGGGACCCGGCGCTGGCCATCATCATCTGCTGGGATTTCAAGCCGGAGACCGAGATCTGGGCTTCACGGATCTTCTTCAAGTTCAAGCCTGTGACGGCGTGAACCACACGCCCACTGAGCTGGGGGCAGCCAGCTCAGTGGGCGGCAGTGAACCACGAGTCGCCGACTCCCACCGAGACCTCCAAGGGCACCGCCAATTCCATGGCGGTGCCCATTTTCTCGCGCACCAGTGCCTCGACTGCCGCCCTCTCCCCGGGGAAGACCTCAAGGATGAGCTCATCGTGCACCTGAAGGAGCGTGCGGCTGCGCAGCCCGGCCTCGTCCAACGCCCGCTCCACCCCGAGCATCGCAACCTTGATGACATCGGCGGCGGATCCCTGGATGGGCGAGTTGAGCGCGGCACGCTCCGCCATTTCCCGGCGCTGCCGGTTGCTGGAGTTCAAGTCGGGCAGATAGCGGCGACGTCCCAGCAGAGTTGATGTGTAGCCGTCACGGCGCGCTTGGGCGACGACCTCAGCCAGGTGGCGCTGCACTCCCCCCACCCGAGAGAAGTAGTCATCCATCAGGGTCTTCGCCTCGACAGCCGAGATGCCCAGCTGGGCGCTCAGCCCGTAGGCACTGAGCCCATAGGCCAAGCCGTAGTTCATGGCCTTGATCCGGGCGCGCATCTCGCCGGTCACCTGGTCGGGGGCGACCCCAAACACCGTCGAGGCCATTTCTGCGTGGAAATCACGCCCGGATGTGAAGGCCGCTATGAGGTTCGCGTCACCACTTGCGTGGGCCATCAGTCGCATCTCGATCTGGGAGTAGTCGGCGCTCATGAGGGATTCCGCCCCCGGGCCGGCCACGAAGGCGCTGCGAATCCGCCGTCCAAGTTCGGTGCGGATGGGGATGTTCTGCAGATTCGGATCAGTCGAGGACAGCCGCCCCGTGGCAGCAATGGTCTGCGCATAGGTGGTGTGTATGCGCCCGTCATCCTGGATGGCATTCAGCAACCCATCGACGGTCTGCCGCAGCCGGATGCGGTCCCGGTGGGCCAGGAGATGCTCCAGGAACGGGTGCTGGGTGCGCTCGAAAAGCCCCTCCAGAGCCTCTGCGTCGGTGGTGTATCCCGATTTGGTGCGTCGGGTCTTCGGCATGCCCAACTCATCGAACAGCACCGCCTGCAGCTGCTTCGGTGATCCCAGGTTCACCTCGTGCCCCAGCACCTCCCATGCCGCCTGCTGAGCCGCCACCACAGCGGAGTCGAACTCGGCACGGAGCTGTTCAAGAACGCTGCGGTCCACCGCAATACCCACCCGCTCGCAGCGGGCGAGGGTTCGCTGCAACGGCAGCTCGATGTCCCTGAGCAGCTCCGCGGCAGGCTGTCCCTCCATCTCCCGCCTGAGCACCTGGGTCAGCTCGGCGATGGCACGGGCATTCAGCATCGCGGAATGCGCGGTCGCGCCCTCATCCAGGTCGAACAGGGACTCCTGGGAGGCCTCACCGGAGTCTGCGGT
>CAKZJI010000155.1 GCA_936941515.1 uncultured Propionibacteriaceae bacterium | reverse complement strand
GCGACATAGCTTTCCTCGGTCAGAAGCCGGTGCGACAGGATGAAGCGCGATCCCGCGGCCCAGGGATTGGCGCCGTAGCCGCGGCGGCGGCGCAGCGATTCGAGATGACGCGACGCCTCTCCGGGGAGACCCAGTTCCACATCGACACACTCGGGGTCGAGGGACGGCTCGTGGCATTGCAGCACGCAGAGTTGGTGAGCGGCTTCCAAGGCCTGGCGGAACAGCTGGCGGCGGACTACTCCCACAATCTGCAGGACCCGGAGGCCTTCAGCTTCGAGCAGCTCCGCAACTTCTCAGCTGAGGAGCTGCTCAGCACCACCCTCGTCGCCGAGCACATCGGCTTCGGCTCAAACAGCTATCTGGAAACCCCCATAGTCACCCGAGGGGCCAGGCTGCTGGGTTCCGTCGGGCGTCTTCCAGACAGTCTGGTCACCAAGCTCATCAACCGGTTCTCGCTGCAGGAGCTCTTCGGGGCCTCGGTGGCAGAGCTGCAGGAGCTCGAAGGCGTCGGCACGGCTCGCGCGCGGTTGATCCGGGATGCGCTGGTGCGTATCACAGAAGCCGCGTACGCCAGTCCAGAGGCCCTGACGCAAATCTGATTCAAAGCTGGCCCCCAGACCGATACGGTTAGGGGGCCAGGAGGAAATCGCAGGGAGGAAAGGCATGGCCACAAGCACCACTGCGGCCCGCGCCAAGGAGCTCACGAAGTCATACCCCGTGGGGCCAGGCAGGGTCATCGCGATCCGGGAGGTCAGCTTCGACATTGAGAGAGGCAAGTTCACCTCGCTGTTCGGGCCGTCCGGCTCCGGGAAGACGCCTCTAGTCAACTGCCTCTCCGGCCTTGAGCCAGCTTCTTCCGGTGAGGCCTGGATCGGCGACCACGAGGTCACCGCGCTGAGCGAGAAGGAGCTGACCCGGCTGAGGCGGCACAGCGTTGGGGTCGCATTCCGCTATCCCATTTTGGTCCCCACCCTGACGGTCGAGGAGAACCTGCTGCTGCCCCTGTCCATCGCAGGCCGCAACCCCGACCCGGCCTGGTTCAAAGGCCTGGTCACTGCCGCCGAGCTGACCAACCTGCTGCCCTCCCCCGCAGGTGAGCTGCCGGCATCCCTGCAGCAGCGAGTGTCCGTGGCCCGGGCCATCATCGCCCGCCCCGAGCTGGTGGTTGCCGACGAGCCGACAGGCAACCTGGCAAGCACCCCCGCCAGGGGTCTGATCAAGTTCCTACGCCGTTGCGTCGAGGAGTTCGGCCTGACGGTGCTGCTCGCCACCCATGATCCGGTGATCGCCGCGGCGGCTGACCGGTCGCTGCTGCTGTTCGACGGACAGCTCGCAGGCGATGAAGAATCCCCCAGCGCGCACCGGCTGGCGGCTCGTCTCGCTGAACTCAGCAGGATCCGCTGATGTGGAAACTCACCTGGCACTCATTTCCCCGGAGGATGTGGCGGGCCGTCCTTCTCGCGGCTGTGGTGGCATTCACCGTCGCACTGCTCAGCTGCCTGCTGAGCGTCGGGCGCACCATCGCCAGCACCGCCGACGCCCTGGCCGAGTCAGCAGTCGCGGACCTCAGCGTCCTCCCAAAGTCCTGGATGTCCGACGCCGACTCATTCCACACCGGGGGCACCGACCTCTCCCCTGATGTGGTGGACAAGGTGGCGGCCATCGAAGGAGTCGAGGAGATCCAGCCTCGCATCCTGGGGCGAGGAGTCATCCCGCTGCGCAGCAACGGCACGGCCTACGCCCCCGCACTGGCCGCCACCGAGTCGGGTGCCTTCGAGGAGAGCGACATCAGCCATCTGGTTCTGGAGGAGGGCCGCGCACCCGAAAGCCCCTCCGAAGTGGTGGTGGACGCCACCACCTTGAAGGAGACAGGCCATCAAGTGGGCGATGTGCTCATCGTGAGCCACGACCTGTCCTCCCGGACCATGGACGTCACGATCGTGGGTGTCGTGAAGGCCAAGGACACCTCAATGGGTGCCTCGTCGTTCGTGCTGTTCAGTCCGCAACGCGCCCGGGAGCTCTTCCTGTCGGGACAGGAGGGGTGGAACGCCATCGGCATCGCACTCACCCCGGGCAGCGACCGGGGCAAGGTCACGGAGGAGATCAGCTCGGTACTGCCCTACGGCTACAGCACCGTGACTCCCTCAGAAATCGAGCGCGCACAGCGTTTCTGGCTCCACCCGCCACTGACCAGCGCCCTCATCGCCCTGGGGCTGATCGCCATCGTGGTGGTGGTCACCACCATCGCCCTGGCGGGAACCACCTTTGGACGGCTCTCCCGGATGCTGCGGGAGGCCATGGGCTCACTGCGGGCCATGGGCATCAGCCGGTTCCTGGCCTGGCGAACTGTCATGACCGAGGCGCTGGCGGTCGGGGCAGCCGGCTCGCTGCTCGGAGTGCTCCTGGGCTTTGCCTTCCAGGGACTGGCGCATCACGCCCTCGCGGAGGCGGGACTGCCCATTGGGCCGCCCTCCCCCGGCATGGGGATCGACGGGGCGCTGGCGGTGTTCGTGGCGGGTGTGGTGTGCACCCTGATCGGCTCGAACCAGCACGCCATGTCAGCCTCCCGAACCTATCCCGTTGGCGTGAGGCGTTTCGTGCGTGTCACGGGCTGGCTGGGAGATGAGGCCTGGAGCGGCGTCGGCCTGGTGGCCGTCGCCCTGGTGTTGATGCTCTTCGCCCGGATCGTCGAGGTGCCATTCCCGCTGCTGTGGTCCGTGCTCTCCGCCGTGATTCTGGTCGCCGGCGCGGTGCTCGCAACCTCCATGCTGGGGCTGCCGTTCTTCCGTTGGCTGGGCAACAAGCTCAGCCGGTGGTTCGGGGGTCTGGCGAAGGTCGCGGCACAGCAGGCCACCAACAGTCCGGCGCGCATCACCATCGGGGCAGCCGCTCTGCTGTTCGGGGCGGCAGTCTTCAGCGCCACAACCATCATCACCGCATCGGGTGAGGCGACGGCGCGGGAACGCATCCCCGAAAGCTTCAGCACCACACACCTGGTGAGAAACGAACGCGGTCATGCCTTCTCCTCCGAGATCGGGCAGCGGATCACCGCCATCCCAGAAGTCACGGGCGTTGCCTCGGTGAGCACCCAAGAGATCGAGTACAACGAGAGCACCATGGTGGTGGCCGGGGCCGAACCAGGCCAGTTCGAGTCCATCTTCAATATGGAGATGAAACAAGGCAGGACCCCCACCAAACCCAACGAGATCATGATCTCCGAGGAATGGGCCAAAAAGCAGGGCCTGGAGTTGAGCGGCCTGATCCGCTTCAGCCTTGCTCGCCGCCCTGTAGCACTGCGGATCGTGGGCTTCTACGAAGTCGCCGGCAACTTGAAGCCCGCCCATGCCGTCACCACCCGAGAGGCCCTGAAAGTGGAGGGAATGGAGGCAACTGACTCCTGGCTGGGCATCCCCCTGACCCCGGACGCCGGTGACATCAGAGAGCGGGTATCGCAGACCTTCGGCGAGAACCCCCTGCTGCGATTCACCTCGCCTGGACAGTTGGCGGAGGAGCGAGCAGCCGCTGTGAGGGAGCGGTTCCGGCCCTTCGCCGAGGTCTTCGACTTCGCGTTGGCCTCAGGGCTGCTGGGAGTCGGTCTGCTGCTGGCGCTGAGCTCCCTCGACAGGCACCGCGAATACGGGGCGCTGCGGGTCGTCGGCACCCATCCCCGGCAGCTTGCCGGAATGTTGGCTGGCGAGAGCATCGCCCTGACGGCACTCGGTCTGGGGTCGGGAGTGGTCGCGGGCATCATCTCCGGGTTTGCGATACAGCATGGCCTGAGCTCAGAGGGCATATCCGTGCTCGCCCCCGCCTGGGGAAGCCACCTGCTGGCACTGCTCTGGGCGCTCCCACTCGGCCTTCTCGCGGCCGTTCCCGCTGCCGCCCTGGCATACCGCTCCCAGGTCACAGACAGCATCCCCACCAGCGCCTAAGAGCCTTCTGGGAACCAAGAGAGGCCCCGACCACATGTGGTCGGGGCCTCTTCGGCTCTACGCGCTCACTCCTCCTCGGAGGGAGCCGCACGGGCGGGCTCCGGCTGGGGTTTCATGACGCCGGTGAACTTGAACGGCAGGTCCGAGTCCTTGTCGGCGACATCCACCTGGACGATCTGTCCGGGCGCAAGCTCACCGAACAGGATCTTCTCAGCCAGGACGTCCTCAATGTCACGCTGCAGAGCGCGACGCAGCGGCCGGGCACCCAGCACCGGGTCAAAGCCTCGCTTGGCGACGAGGGACTTGGCTGCCTGGGTCAGCTCCAACCCCATGTCCTTGTCCGCGAGCCGCACCTCAATCTGCGCAACCATCAGATCCACGATCCGCTCAATGTCGGACTGCGTCAGCTGATGGAACACAACGATCTCGTCGACGCGGTTCAGGAACTCCGGACGGAAATGCTGCTTCAGCTCGTCGGAGACCTTGGCCTTCATCTTCTCGTAGCTGGACTCCTCATCCCCAGCACGGGAGAAGCCAAGGTTGACTCCCTTGCTGATGTCGCGGGACCCCAGATTCGTGGTCATGACGATGACGGTGTTCTTGAAGTCGACCACACGCCCCTGAGCATCAGTGAGGCGACCCTCATCGAGGATTTGCAGCAGCGAGTTGAAGATGTCCGGATGCGCCTTCTCGATCTCGTCGAAAAGCACGACGGAGAATGGCTTGCGGCGCACC
>CAKZJI010000154.1 GCA_936941515.1 uncultured Propionibacteriaceae bacterium | reverse complement strand
TGCCCCACCTGGCAGAACCCCTGTCCAGCTGCAGGAGGGAAGGAGAATAGGGCAGCCTCCAGCCAACCTGCCTGGGGGAGGGGCTGGGGTCGTGACTGCTGTGTCCTCTGCTCGGCTTGCTGGCCGGGTCGGTAGGGCCCGCAGGTTGGGTCCCGCCGTCATGAGTGGCAAGCGGGTCTACCTGGAGCGAGGAACACCTGCGCTCTCCGGCTTCGCCTTCTGGGGCGGGCATGAGATCCATCTGGATCAGGCGATGGGGCCTGGCGTGGAGATCGAACTGAGTCTCTCAGCGATCATGGGAGGATATACGGTGCATGTGCCTCCCGGGGTGCGTGTGCTTGATGAGACTTTCTCCATCATGGCTGGGGTGGGAATCAAGGAGGAAGCCCAGGGGAACGGAAGCAATGGGACCCTGGTGCTCAGAGGCTTTCTTCTGATGGGCGGCATAGAGGTCATAGAGGTTCGGTCACCCAACTGAAAGACATCAATCAGGTGGGCGGCCAGGGCCAGCCAGGGAGGTTGCGTACGACGGCCCAGAGCGCAGCCGTCGCCAGGAAGGACCAGGCGACCCAGCGGGGAGGCCGCCAGGGGATGCCCCTCCACTGGCGGTTGGCCCACATCAGCAGCATCATGGCACCCGCTGGCAGCGCGACCACGAGGTAGGCGTTGTCGTGCAGAGCTCGCGCCCAATCCCCATGGAGGATCGAGTGCGCCATCCGGAGCCCGCCACAGGCTGGACAGTCGAAGCCAGTCACCAGTTTCGTCGGGCAGGTGGGCATGGCGACGCTGGGGTTGTGAGGGTCGGCTAGCAGCAGATACCCGACCCCGATGGCCACGCCGGTGAGGACGCCCCCGAGGACCCCGATGACGTGATGACGCTCAGTTGCGGAGTGGGCGACCATCTGCGTCGTCAACGCTGCCGGTCAACATCATGATGCCGTCGATGAGAGACCAGATTCCAAGACCGCCGCAGGTCAGCAGCTGTGCGACTCCGATGCCGATATGTCCCGTGTAGAAACGGCCAACGCCGAAGCCGCCGAGAAAGAGCTGCATCAGGCCCGCAGCGACTTTCGACTTGTCGGAGTATGGGCGGCCTGAGACTGGGTCAACCCCGTAAGGGGCCTGAAAACCGGGTGCTCCTCCGGGGAACCCCATGCCGGGGTTGGGGTATGGGCCGGGTTGGCCGTAGGGGCTCTGGTTGCCGTAGGAGGATGGCTGGTCCAGGGGGTCGTAGGGCTGGTTCAAGGGGTCGTAGGGGTCCTGACCTTGATGGGGGGGATACGGAGTATTGGGCACAGGCAGAATTGTGGATGCTCCCCGGGTCACATGGCAACCTGGAAACAGTGGAGGGGAGCGGCTCAGCCGCTCCCCTCCAGAGTCAGATCCTTAGAAGCCTGTCTTGGGCAGGCGGACCTTTGGCCTCTCCACGGGTTTGGGCGCAGGTGTTGGCTGCGTCGGGGTGGACGGCGTGGCGGTCGGCTGCGTCGGGGTGGACGACGGCTTGGCGGGCAGCGGCCACGACGGCGGTGGGTTGTCACGCAGTTGGGCGACGGTGATCGAGCCACCAGGCTCCTGCTTGGCCACGTCCACATTGATGAAGTTGAACGTCTGCCAGTCATTGGTGATCAACTTTGCCCTGGAGAGCCCGGCGCCGGGGAAGTAGCCTCCACCGTCTTTCATCTCCAGCAACGGGTCGTCGACGCGCATGCCGATGACGGGGTAGTAGTCGATGCCGACCTGCATCAGCAGCTGGGCCTTGTCTCGGTCGTCGGCTTTCGCCGTGTCGTCGACCACCAGGCGTGCCTGCACCTGGGCGTGGATCGCCAGGATGTCCTCGGTGTCGTAGGACATCTCCCCGCCCCAGCCGTGGAACAGCATGTCAGGATCCTGCTTGATCTGAACGCTGCCATTCTCGCCGTCGCGCAGGTCGGGCTCCTTCACATCCTTTCCGCGCAGGCTCCACGGGTAGAGCATTCCCTCGATTTTGCGGAGCTCTATCGTCTCCCACTGGTTGGTGGAGCGGTGCAGGACGTTCAGCTTGATCTGGCTGAGCTCGACGCGGGTGTTGTCAGCTGCGTTGGCCTTGCCAGGGGTGATGTACATCCAGGGGTTGACGGCCTGCCAGTACTTGTCGCTGACCAGGTCTTTGTGGACGAGCTCGTTCTGCCAGTATTCAGGGGTGTTCGTGCCGCGGGCGTCGTTGCCCATGACGACATGGCCGGGACCTGTGTAGCGGCCGCCATGATCGTCTGCGTTGCGTCTCAGGTCGATGTCGTTGAGTTTCTCCATGTCGTCGATCATGGTCTGCAGCTCTTCGGCCGTTGCCTTGACCGGTGAGGTCGTCAACGGCTCATTCTGTGCGGGAGGTGTCGTGTCCCCCTGCACTGACAAGACGGTGACGGGTTCGCTTTGGGCGGTGATCTCCTCCCCGCTCTGGGGGTCGCGCACCACCTCTGCGTAGACCAGCTGATGTCCGAAGTCCTCCGGGACCGGGGTGTAGAACGGCGCCCCGCTGTCAGGGACCTGCTGGCCGTCGCGAAGCCGGTAGCTCTTGACAACCTCCGCGCTCCCGTAGTCGCCGGGGACTCGCTCAACAGAGCGGCCGACGCGGATCATCTTGCCCTCGGCGGCAAACTGGGGGGCGGTGGTGATCTTCGGCGCGGCTGCTGGCACATCCGCGTGGGCAGGGATGGTGGTGAGGGCCAGGAGCAGCGCTGAGAGCGCTCCCAGTCCTGTCCGTAGTCTCAAACGCTTCAACTTCGGCTCCTTAGCTGTTGGTCGGTCAGCTCTGACTCTGGTGCTACTACCCCAGTAGCGGGCCTGACTCTAGGTGCCCTATGGGTCGGCGTCAAGGGGCTGGGCCGAAGACTGTGATGGTCGGTCATGTGGGGTGCCCGATGAGCGGGCGCATGAAACAACGGAGGGGCGCAACCGATGGTTGCTCCTCTCCGTTGTGTGGAACCTTTCAGCGAGGAAGACTGCCCTGGGGCGGGCTGTCTCTCGCCTTCAGTCGGCGATCACTTCTTGGCGGGCTCACCCGGCAGCCAGGAGGGCGGCGGGTTGTTGCGCAGCTGGTCGGCGGTGATCGAGACGTTCGCGCCCCCAGTGCCCTCGTGCTTGACGCCGGGGGCATTGACGTTGACGAAGTTGAACGTCTGCCACTCATTGGTGACCAGCTTCGCCCTGGAGAGCCCAACACCGGGGAAGTAGCCGTCTACCTCTTTTTTGCCCTCGTCGTCTCGCATGCGCATCTTTTGGTCCTCGACGCGGGTGCCGAGGTGTGGGTAGTAGTCGGTGCCAACCTGTATCAACTGCTGCGCCTTGGCGCGATCGTCGGGTTTGCTCGAGTCGTTGACTACCAGGCGTGCCTGCACCTGGGTGTGCACGGCCAGGATGTCCTTGGTGTTGTAGTTCATCTCCTTGCCCCAGCCGTGGAACACCAGGTTTTGATCCAGGTTCTGCAGTATCTCGACGCTGCCGTTCTTGCCGTTGCGGATGTCAGGTGCCTTGTCGACAGGCTTGCCGGCCAGGTCTGTGCCATAGAACGACCCGCCGACACTCTCGATTTGCACCGTCTCCCACTGGTTGGTGGAGCGGCGCAGGATGTTCAGCTTGATCTGGCTGATCTCAACGCGGGTGTTGGTGGAGGCATTGTTCTTGCCGGTGGTGATGTAGAACCACGGGTTGATGGCTTCCCAGTAGGCGGCGCTGGCGTACGTGCGGTCTACTAGTTTATCGCTCCAATACTTGGGGGCGCTCGTCCCTCGTGCGTCGTTGCCCATCATGATATGACCGGGACCTACGAAACGGCCTGCGACGTCCTTGGCTGTGCGTCGCAGGTCGACGTCGTTCATCTTTGTCATGTCATCGAGCATGGTCTGCAGCTCTTGGGCCGTGGCCTTGCCGGGTGCCGCCGCTTCCTGAGAGGCGTCAGCTGTCGCGGCGGGGGTGGGCTGTGGGGTGTTGTCATCCGCGTGCGCTTGCACGGGGAAGGCTGAGAGGGCGACGAGGAAGGCTGAGAGCGTTCCCAATCCTGCCTGCAACCTAAAACGTTTCAAAACGAACTCCTAACTGACTGCCAAGATCTTGGCTTTGGTGATTCCCCCGGACAAGCCGAATCTAAGGAAGCTCTCAGGAACGGTCAAGCGCCTGCGGGTCGGGGATGTCCCCGACTGAACCCGGGTTGAGCCCCTGGGGCTCAAGACGAATTTGTCGATCCTGCCAATCCTGTGGCATAGTTGAGTCTGCTCCGCTCAAGGGGCTTCTGGAGCATCCACTGAACGCGAACATCGCAGAGAAAATAGGAGATACACATGGCCCGTGCAGTAGGCATCGACCTCGGCACCACGAACTCGGTCGTCGCCGTTCTCGAAGGCGGCGAACCCACTGTCATCCCCAACGCCGAGGGTGCCCGCACCACTCCGTCGGTCGTTGCGTTCACGCCCTCCGGCGAGGTTCTGGTCGGCGAGGTCGCCAAGCGGCAGGCGGTCACGAACGTCGATCGCACCATCCGCTCGGTCAAGCGCCACATGGGCACCGACTGGAAGGTGGACATCGACGGCAAGGAATATCGTCCCCAGCAGATCTCCGCCTTCGTCCTGCAGAAGCTGAAGCGTGACGCCGAGGCCTACCTGGGCGAGTCGGTCACCAATGCAGTCATCACGGTCCCCG
>CAKZJI010000153.1 GCA_936941515.1 uncultured Propionibacteriaceae bacterium | reverse complement strand
ACCCCACGAGAAGCTTTCCAGAAACTACTCGTTGCTTCCACCACTTGACACCGCCGTCCGTCGAGGCGGGGTCTGGGGTGGGTTGTCCGGATTTTGTTCAATCTCGGGCCACGCACGGGTGCGTGAATCGCCGTCTGCGGCGCAGGGCACGCACTACAGCGATGTCGCCGAGACGTAGTGCGGCGTTTCGTGCACAGGATGGCTGGCGATGGCAGGGGTGGGGATGTTGGAAGGGGCAGGGCTGCTGCATTGTGCGGCGTAGTCATGGGGGTGTCAGAAACAGCAAAACGCCTTGAGGCTTATTCATGGGCGTCAGAAACAACGAGCTCCTTGTCAGGACCCGGTTGCTAGCAGTTGTGAATAAGCCTCTATGTTTCGATGCTGACACCAATACAGACTTCTTCCTCGCGTGTTCGAACAAACTCGGGTTTTTCGCCGCTGTCCACGAAACACCGAGCACTCCACGTTGTGCTGTTTCCAGGCGGTCGGTCATCTTGAGTACGTGCTGGACGAAACACACAGGGAGCCGAACATCATGATCTGTTACGTAGTGGGGCAGCCCGTCGGGCCACACGAAGTGACCGTCGGTCAACTCCAGGCAGCCGTTGTTCCGGCCACAGAACCGGCAAGGCGAATATCCCATGCAGCGACGCGCCACCAGCCCTGTGCGCAGGTAGTCGGCAACCAGCTCACGCTCCTCGGCATCCCAGCCTGCATCGACGAACTCCTTCACTGACGGCCATCCAGGACACGTCGACGGCCCGTCCCAGTAGCCAATCAGAATCAACCCCGCGGATCGAACCATCACCACTGATCTCCTATCGACTGCGACCATCGCATCGGCACGGGCACTCGACCCGGTGTCTGTCATGGCCTCCGTCACGTCTCCCAGTGAAGCACTCTTGCCATCCGGGCCTCTGCATCAAGTCCGTCATGTGGAGTTCGCTTGTCCTGCCACACCCCTCCAGCTGCAAGCCAACGACTTCGATAACGCGCAACGCCAGCTGGCGAGGAGTCTTCGTAGCCCCACTCAACACCGCAGCAGGAACACACCTCAAACGAAGGCTCTCGGCCACCCACCTCCCACGGAGGATCAGGCGGAAGATAGCCGCACACACGACAATAAACACTGCTGCCACTGCACATTGAAATATATCTATATTCGTAGGATAACCATGCTGGACAGGATCAGATTCTGGCAGCCGCCACCTCGGTGAAATAGTGTTTTCATACGAGTTTTTATTTGATGAATTTCTTGATCTTTTCGGGTGTCGGCTCCAGCAGCTCCTTGTCTGCCCGTCTTCCCCGAGCCGCCAGCGTGGAGCCTTCAAAGAACTCGACTTCAGGGCCTAGCAGCTCAAGTTCCGACATGCAGTGCTCAGCACCCCATACCACCACGCGAGTGAGCGTGGTTTCCCCCAATTCGATGAACCCCTAGCCGTCCAACGGAGAGCCATCATCATCGACTGCCATCACATGACAGGAGGTGTGGAAAGGCGGAACAGCCACCTGACTCACTGCTGGATTACGCGGGGAACTACTACGCCCTCCCTCGCCCCGAGTCAGGAAACGCACATGCGCCAAGAACGAGTCGGCGGTCATCAAGCAACCTCCTCCAAATACTCCTCCTTTATTTGCAGCGAGATCTCCTTTCCCGCCATATCATGAACGTGAAGCGTATTGCCTTCCCACAAGGCGTTGTCCACGATCTCTCCAAGCTCACGTCTCGCCGTCTCTGTTTCGCCGACGAGTCGACGAATTGACGTCTCGCACACAAGCAGCCAGCCGTCGTCGATGTAGAAGGCCAGCAGCAGATCCTCGTCAGTCCTGACTATCCGGAGCTCTACCCCAGGAGCTTGCGGCAATTCCACGACCTCCCGGGCCGACCAAAGATAGGCCACTCCATCTCCAGAACCCAGGGAGATGCTCTGCCAGCCTGAAATTCCCAACAGCCACTCGCATTGGCCGTCCATAACAATTCTGACACGATCCCTCCGATGATCTTCGGCAGGGATTACGTGAATTTCATAGAAATGATCTTTGTGCACAAAAATCTGTCTCATTTTCGCAACTTTCATGGGGTGGCTGTGATTAAACGAATAGTACCATCCGGATCAACACCCCAAGCTGACCTGATATCCCACGTCTGACCACTTGGACCTGTCATGGGGCCTTTGACAGTGAACTTCCTACCTTCGCCGGGGATCGGAATCGACTCAGATGCACCTCCAAAATTCGTCGCCAGATGACTTCGGAGAGCTTTATCCAGCGCTGATCGCTCAAAGCCCATAGATTCCTTGAAGACGCCGGCCTTACTGGGATTTTCAAGCAGATACCCAAATTTTCCTTCAGGAATCGTAACCCGAGTTATGTCAAGACAATCCCCCTTGCTGTTGGAGATAAACCTTGAGGGTTATTCACAGCTGCCATAGCGCCCTTAACACAAAACCTGCCGTCTTGGATAAAGCAAACCCCCACCGCACAGGCCTGAAAATCAGGGAAACATTTAGATTTTGTTAAATGCGAGCTATATCAACCGAGCTCCGGCAAGGGGTTTCGCTGCTTTTGGCCCTCCCGCGAATACACCTCTCTGAGTCGGAATCAAAAACCGTTACGAAAGAACCCCTCATCAATTGACACGTCCTCGATAATGCGCATGGTGACGTGAACTCCAAGCCTATGGTTCTTCAGCAGTTCGCAGAGCCTGGCGCCGTCGATCAGATCAATAGGAGGGGCCCCGTCGCGAGTAGCCTCAGCCTGGGCATTGCTGGTAAAGGTCCCCGTAGTGATCAGCAAACCCTTGTCGCCCCGACCCACCATGGCCCCGCGAAAATCTCGGATCGCTCCGGCACCGACGCTCCCAATATAACGCTTGCACTGGAAGAACACCTGGAACGACAGCAAAGACAGCCGATAGACCCCCTGGCCGTCAATCCCACCATCGCCAGAACGACCCGTGACCTGGGTGTTGATAAAACCCTCCTCACGCAGCAGGCGCTGAGACAGCCGCTCGAAATCCCCCGGGCTAAGCTTCATGACCTCATTCAGCAGAACTTCCTTCCATTGGACATCACGGACATTAGCGCCCTCTTCCGCAGTGATATCCCGTGATGACGGTGCAGTACGACGAACCCGAGTCTGATAGGCCTTCCACAGAGGGGCCAATTCCATTTCCGACACTTTCCGGCCACGTTCCGTGAGAGTCCAGACAGCCCGCTCCGAGTTCGTAGCCAACCCCATCCCCTTGAGGTACGTCCGAACCCAACCGAGTCGATACTCAATGCCAGTCCCAGGGCCATCCCCTTGAAGGATGGCCTGCTGCTCCTCCGAATACCCTTCTTCTGAGATCACTTGAGTGTTGAGCTCCGCAATGGTCGCAGATCCACCTAGAGCACGCAGCGCACAGACGGTTGGCCAGAGCAACTCGTTGGACTTGGGAAGTTCTGAAGACACAGAAGAACTATATCACCAGGAGCACCAGCGACACGAGTTAAACCCACATTCATTGAGGTTTATTCACAGCTGCTAGCAAGTAGGCTCCGACAAGGGGGTTCGGTGTTTCTGATACCGCCCATGAATAAACCTCCTGAAACCCCGCGAGCAATCCTCAAAACTTCGGGATTCAAATCCGCTTACCGGCTTCTGATCATGCTCCAGAATTTTGAAAACGCATTGATGCCCACCGGGCCATTGGGACCTTCTCTACGGAACCCGTCAGTGCGGGATTCCAATGTCAGTGCGGTGGAAGCCATCGGGAAAACGAACCTGGGCGAGGTGCCGGTAGGCCTGTTCACGCGCGATGTCCAGGTCCGCGCCGACGCCAACGATACCCAGCACTCGGCCTCCCGACGAGACCAGTTGGTCTCCGTCGAGTCTCGTGCCCGCCTGGAGGCACCAGGCTTCAGCAGTGTCGGCAGGCAGCTCGATACCGCCGCCCGTGACAGGGGTTCCGGGATACCCCTTCGCCGCCTCAACAACCACCACGGCCGCCCCGTCGTGCCACTCCAGCGGCGGCAAAGCAGCGAGCTCACCACGGGCGGCTGCCCGTAGAACGCTCGCGAGCGGCGTCTTCAACAGAGCCAACACGGCCTGTGTCTCGGGATCACCGAAGCGGGCGTTGAACTCCACCACCCGCAGTCCCCGGCTGGTCAGCGCCAACCCCGCATACAGCAACCCGGTGAAAGGGGTGCTGCGGCGACGCATCTCCGCCAGGGTTGGGGCGACCACCGTGGTCATGACCTCCTCCGCCAAGTCACCGGGAGCCCACGGCAGCGGGCAGTAGGCGCCCATGCCCCCGGTGTTCGGCCCTGCATCGCCGTCCCCGGCGCGTTTGAAATCCTGGGCAGGCAGCAACGGAATCGCGGTGGTGCCGTCGCAGATCGCAAACAACGACACCTCCGGACCATCCAGGAAGTCCTCAATCACCACCCGGCCACAGGCCTCGGCGTGAGCCAGTGCGACATCCCGGTCGGTGGTGACGACAACGCCCTTCCCCGCTGCCAGGCCGTCGTTCTTCACCACATATGGCGGCCCGAAGGCATCCAGCGCCGCAGCGACCTGCTCGGCGGTCTCGCATACGCGAGCCTCGGCGGTCGGAACCCCGGCGGCAGCCATCACCTCCTTCGCGAAAGCCTTCGAGCCCTCCAGCTGCGCCGCCACGGCTGAGGGGCCGAAGCAGTCGATTCCAGCGGCGCGCATCGCGTCCGCGACACCGGCGACGAGGGGTGCCTCCGGGCCTATCACCACCAGGTCTGCCCCGACCTGCCGGGCCAGGGCCACGACTGCCCCGGCATCGGAGGCGTCAATGTCATGCAGGGTGCCGATCTCAGCCAGCCCGGGGTTGCCGGGTGCGACGTGCAGGGCATCAGCGCTGGGGGCGATGGCACGGCCCAGGGCGTGTTCACGCCCTCCGGAGCCGAGAAGCAAGATCCTCACGGCAGCAGCCTACCGGCCCCACCCGGTTGATAACTCCCACCTCGCTGTCGCTTCACACCTCACTACTCCCCTGGGGGATTTCTCTACATCCTGAAGATGAGCTGGACGAGGATCCGGAACAGGACATAGCCCACAAAGAACGCCACGGAGACCAGGACCGCCTTGTTGAACCCCTTGCGCAGACGTGTGCCTTGGGGCGCGACCTGGCCTGGGGCTTGGGGCACCCCCTGCGCAGCCATGGCCGGCTGTGGCTCCACGTGTCGGTCACGGTACCGACTGACGACTGGCATCAGCGTTCCCATCAGGCCGTTGGTGATGATCTCGAAGAGCCGCCAGGTCGCCGGGTCGCTGAGATCCTGGGGGGACTGGGTGTAGCAGAACAGCCAGTCATCGACCATCTCGATGTCATAGACAGCGGGAGCATTCAGCAGCGCCTCCATGACGTTCGGCGGCAGCAGATAGAAGGCATCCTGACCGTAGCCGCCAGGCGCGTAGAGCTGGTAGTGATCGTCGAAGGGCGCCCCCAGCGTGAGGCGCTGGGAGGAGTGGAACGCCTCCGGCAGATTCGTGAACCCCCACATCTTGTTGTTGGCCTTCGCATCCAGCAACAGGTGCGGCACCCGTCGCGGAAGCCGGAAGGCCACGAAGTTCCAGTGGTGGGTCTGCCTGTTTTCACCCGAACCCGTCGTGTAGCAGTAGCGGCCGGCATCAGCGAACACGCCCGTCGGCGAATACAGGTGGTTCACGGCCTTCCGGTCACGGCCCTCATCGAAGATCACCCCCTGGTATTGGGGGTTGGGCGACAACAGGCCGAACCGCATCCCATTGACGTCGGCGAGACGCGCAAGCAGCGGCCACGTCTTCCCACCAGGTGACCGAAGATGGCTGTAGAGGATGAGTCCGGCAACCAGGCAGAAGAAGACGACGAAACCGACGAGAAACCACGGCATCATCGACAATGAATTCGTGCCGGAGACCTGGGTTGATATAGCCCACATGGACCCCATGAAAGTGACGAGCACAATCACGAACACCACCGCGATGGCGAGGAACACCACTGTCAGGACCGGGAAGGGCCGCTTGCCAAACTCACCTGCCGCGCGCCGCCGCTTCAACGCACGGAGCTCCTGGTCGCTCACCGGGGCACCCAGGGGATCGGTGTTGAACCTGACCATGGCCCAAAGCTAACCACGACCGGGGTCACCCACACCGAGATCTGAGGTGCCGTAGGCAGTAGCCCTCAGCAGCCAGGCGCGCCATGTGCTGCCACTTACCGCGCCGTGGGCTGCGCGGGCTCAGGAAGCCGCGCATGCCCACCCGACACGTCCACGCTGGTCCTCGTGTCCTCGGTTTGGACGACGCGCCGGCGCGGCCCGCCCAGCGGGCGTGCTCTGACCCGCTTTAGCTAATAGGCTTTCAGACAGTCCAGTTTTAGTGAGGAGCCGGATGAGCACCTACGCGGACCCGATCTCCAATGGCTCGCAGAGCACGGACCTCCCGCCAGAGGAGGAGGCCACCCTGCCCGCGATCTCCGGCGTGCAGCAATGGCTGAGGCACCTAGGGGAGAACGAGGTGATCCTGGATCGTCTCGACCCCGGCGAGTTGGTTCAGCGCATCATGTCAGAGGCCTTCGGGCGATATCGCCTTCCCCCCCAAGTGGCAGGGATGCTGGCGGCAGCACACCTTCGCGGCGACACGGAGGAGGCAGACCGGCAGGGACGTCGCCAGTTGGCCACGGCCTGGTTCACCTCCCAGCCCCCGAACGCCGTCGACGAGAGCCGCTGGTACGTGCGGCAGGCGCTGCGCAGCCCCCAGACCCCCCACCTCACGCTGTCAGGCCACACAGAGGACGTCACCGGCATCATCCGCAGCACGGGACGCGACGGCCGCACCCTGCTCATCACCAAGGGAAACGACGAGACAGTGCGGACGTGGGATCCGGCGACAGGTCGGCAGATCGGCCCCTCCCAGCCCA
>CAKZJI010000152.1 GCA_936941515.1 uncultured Propionibacteriaceae bacterium | reverse complement strand
CGTGCCACACGTGAGGCAACCCATTCGTGATAGCGCAACCCTGCCTCGCTGGCCGTCGGGACCACGGCCACACGACGTTTCATGCGGCCGCGCACCAGGGTCAGCTCGACTGGTTTCCCGGCTGCTCCCAGCAGCAGCGCACCCACGTTGGGGGCTGCAGCCGTCGGCCGGCCGTCTATGGCCACGATCACGTCGCCCTGCTGGGCGGCAACACCGGCTGCCCGCAGTGGGGAGCGGGCCTTGGGGTCGGAGGACTCACCGTGGAGGATCCGTTTGATTACCACCTCACCCTTCGAGTTGCGACGCAGGTCAGCGCCAAGCCACGACACCTTGGAGTCGCCCTGCGCATCCGGGGGGATCACGTAGGCATGCGAGGTGTTGAGTTCTGCCACGACCTCTGTCAGAACATCCATCAGGTCGTCATGCGTTGTGATGATCTTCAGCAGGGGCCGGTATGCATCACATGCCTTGGCCCAGTCGATGCCGTTCATGTCCTCACGCCAGAAGTGATCCCGCATCAGGCGTGCGTTCTCCTCGAACATCTGACGCCACTCATCGCGGGGATTCAGCTGACGACGCAGCCGGCTGACATCAATGCCGATCCGGTCCTCCTCATCTGCTTTGGCATCGCTCCCCTGCACCCAGAAGTCGTCCCCGCTGCGAACCACCAGCTGCTTTCCGTCGCCGCTCACGGCAGCCTCGTCGCAGGCGTCGACCAGCACGATCAGCTTGCGCTTGGCCACGTCGAAAGCCTCAATGCTGTCCTTCGGCTCCTGCTCCGACAACTTGCCGGAGCCAAGCACACCGGTTGACGGGGCTAGGTGCCTCCAGGCCACCCCGGAGGCCGTTGCCATCAGCCCGTCATAGCGGCCGGCTGGCACAGGCAGCGGGGCCATCCGGTCCTCCGCCCCAGCCAGATCGAAGACGATGGGATCGGGTTTGGACTCGTCCTCCTGCGTCTCGGCCTTGTCATCCTTGTCGTCGCTGATCGCCCAGCCGTCCGCAGTGGGGCCGAAGGGCACGGGATCCTCCGCGCGCAGGGGGATCACATAGGGCCTGACCGTGTTCGTGAACCCCAGATCAAAGCCGATCTCGTCATAGCTGGGGTCGATGGTGCGGCTGGACAGGAAATAGAGGTACTTTCCGTCCAGGCTGAACACCGGGCAGTAGTCGTTGAACTGGCCGCGCGTCAGGACGAAGGAGGAGCCCTCGGTGAGGTCGTAGCCCACCAGCCGCCCGCAGGCACCCTCGAAGCGGATGGCATCACGCCAGACGAGGTAGCGGCCGCAGGGACTGAACGTGAGCCCTGTGACCTCGCCCTGCGCCGAGCGCCCCACCTTCTTCACCCCGCCGCGGGCTATGTCCACGACGTAGACCGTACCGTCATGGGAGCCGACGGCCGCCTTGCTGCCGTCAGCGCTGGCGGTCAGCGTGAGGACCCGTCCCAGACGGCCCTGCGCAATGCGGCGGGGTTCGCCGTCACCGTCGATGGGCATGATCTCAAGGCAGTCCTCGCCGTTGACGTCACTGGCCCAGATGCCCTTGCCAGATGCGCCGAGCGGCGCGACCTCCCTGACCCGCACGCCGGGAAGCCCACTGAGTATCCGGGCGGGACCCGAGCGGTGCGTCAGGAACCAGGCCTGTCCTCGCCATTCCACCAGAGAGCCGTCCCCACCCTGGTCGGGGGTGACAGACTCCAGCCGGTCGAGGGCCTCAACCGTCACCGGCTCCGGCGCACCCAGTCCGAGCGTGACGGAAAGCCTTCTCGGCTTCTCATTTAGGTTGTCGAGGACATAGAGCCTGCCACGCGCGTGGTAGACCACTCGCCTGCCATCAGTGGTGGCATCCCGACAGTATCCGTCCTTGAAGGTGTGGGCGGTGTGGGCCCTGAGATTCCGGCCGTCATGGGTGATGCTCCAGACCTGGGCTTGCTCCCCCGCCAATCCGGGAAGCCGCGCCCCCAGATCAGAGGTGAACACCACCCGCTCCCCCACCCAGCATGGTCCTGCGAGGCTGGCCGTCTCGTCGGGAAGCAGACGGGACCACTGGCGGCGGCGCGCATCGGAAACCCATACCCGGTTCGCCATCCCCCCGCGGTACCGCTTCCACGCCTCGGGGCCCCTGAAGTTAGGGGATGCCAGCACCACTCGGCCATCGGAACGACAGTCCGCTGACATGCCAGGCCCCCAGGGCTGCCGCTCCAGGGCCCCATCCAGTGACACTGAATACATCCAAGACAGCGCCCGATGAGCCTCGTTGTACTGGGAGGCCATCAGGACGTGGCTCTCATCAAGCCATCCGGATACCTGCATACGGGTGGCACTCAACCAGGTGAGACGACGACGCCCCCCGTTGAGATCCACCACGTAGAGATCCTGATTCCCCACCTCGCCCGCCACATAGGCAACCTGCCTGCCCGACGGAGAGAACCTGGGACTGCGAGCAGGAAGCCGATCAGAGGTCAGGCGATGCGCCCTGCCACCCGAGACCGTGGTCAGCCAGAGATCATCATCGGCTACAAAGACCACCTGGTTGCCGTGAACGTGTGGGTAGCGCAGGTAACCAGATGTCATGGGGACACACCTTACCCCACCTCGCCTGTGGCACGCTCAGGCTGAGAGATCACGACGACGG
>CAKZJI010000151.1 GCA_936941515.1 uncultured Propionibacteriaceae bacterium | reverse complement strand
CATCAAGCGCGCGATAAAACTCCTCGGGCGTACAAGCGCGGCGCATCAGAGGCCCGACACCGGCCCCCCGCTCGCTCCCCAAGCCACGCAACCAGTCACGTGATCGAAGCGCGGCGAGTTGCCACGCTCCGCGTGCCGCTTTGATCGACGACGATGAGCTCGAGCGACGTGCGGGATATCATGTCGCTGCCGGCGCGCGCGGCGGGTGAACCGAGTCGCGCGCAGGCGCCTGCGTCGAGAGCGCCGCCGACGCTGCCTGGCGACGCGCGGCCGAAGCAGCGCCCGGAGGGCATGTCCCGTGAACTCTACGCGCTGCTGGGCCCTAACGCGCCGAGTCTGGTCATGTCGGGCATGGCGGCACCGGATGAGCAGGCTACTGCGCTGCCATTTCAGCCGAAGTTTCAGCGCAAGTCGTTGGCGTCCGTGCGCAAGTGGGCTTGGACGCCTTTCCGGAATCCGGCTCGGGACGACACGCCGTCGATGAGCGGCGAGCCTAGTGCAGACGATGCCATGCTGACCGACGCACCAGCACGTCGCGGCCTTGTGCTGCATCACTGGAAACCTGTGCCTGTGGGTGGTGGCGTCGACGACGAGGCGGACGACGACATTGCGCTGGACGATGCATGGGCGCCCTTCAATACAAGCTCGCAAGTGTTTCACTACACGACCGACGAATATACCCAGCACTTGCAGGATGCCGACTGGACGCGCGAAGAAACAGACTACTTGATAGAGATGTGCGATGCCTACGACTTGCGGTTTATTGTCATTGCCGACAGGTACGAGTGGCCCGGCAAGCAGCGCTCGATGGAAGACCTGAAAGCACGATACTATACCATTTGTCGACGCCTGCTTCGCGAGCGGATCAGCAATGAGGACATCGAGACGCGCCACAACCAGCTGCAGACGTATGCTTATGACAGGCAGCAGGAGACGGAGCGGAAACGGGCGGTGCAGAAACTCTTTTCACGCACACCCGAGCAGCTCGCGGAAGAGGAGGCGTTGTACGTGGAAGCACGGCGCCTAGAGCAGAATGAGGCCAAGTTTGCGAAGGAGCGGGCGGATCTGCTCCGTTTGCTCGGCAGCTTTGACGACGTGCCCACCTGCTCGCCCGCGACGGTGGCCGCTGGCTGGAGATCCAGGTCGACCCGACCAGCTATGCCCCCTTCGTCGGCGGGATCACCCCCGCCCTGGAGATCATCCTCGACGCCGCCAAGCAGGCCACGACCCTGAGCGGAGTGGAGGTGGCGGTCATCGTGGCGGCCTCCCGAATGCGTCACCCGCTGGACGCCCGTGCACTCGCACGCCTGGCGGTGCGCTACGCCGGGGACCAGCCGGGCGAGGTGATCGGCTTCGGCCTGTCCAACGACGAGCGCGCCGGGCGGACCTCCTCCTGGGAGCGGGCCTTCGCCATCGCCCGCCGGGGCGGCCTGGCCTCCATGCCACACGGAGGGGAGCTCTTGGGACCCGACCACCTGCGTGAGGTCGTCTCCGCGCTCGGCCCCACGCGCCTGGGCCACGGTGTACGCGCCGGCGAGGACCCCGCCCTGCTGGACGCGATTGTCGCCTCAGGCATCAGCCTCGAGGTCTGCCCGGCCTCCAACGTGAGCCTGGGCGTCTATCACAGCCCCGACGACGTCCCGCTGCGCACGCTCATGAGCCATGGGGCGCAGATAGCCCTGAGCGCCGACGACCCCCTGCTCTTCCAGTCCCGGCTCGTCAACCAGTACGAGATCGCCCGGACCCTGGGCTGCACCGACGCAGAGCTGGCTGAGCTGGCCCGCGGATCGATCCGCGCCTGCCTGGCCTCACCGACGGCTAAGCAGGCATGGCTGGCCGAGGTGGACGCCTGGCTGGCATCGCCCGACCAGGCGTCGGCAACAGAGCCCTCTGGAAGCCACGCGCCGGAGCCAGCCCGGCTTTCGTGACAGGACCTAGAAGCCGACCTGGACGGGCTCGGGCACGAGGGTGACGCCGTAGCGCTCGCGCACTCCGGTCACGACCGCGTCACGCAGACGAGCCAGGTCGGTCCCGGTCGCGCCGCCCCGGTTGGTCAGCGCCAGAACGTGCTTGGTGGACAGTCCGGCCGGCGCGCCGGCCTCCACGGCGAAGCCCTTGGTGAACCCCGCGTGGTCGATGAGCCAGGCGGCGCTGGTCTTGACCAGCCCCTCGATGACGGGGGCCGCCTTGGTGCCGAGCACCACCTGCGAGTGGTCGGTGACCGGGAAGCGCGGCGCGTCCTCGGGATCGATCACGGGCTCCGCGCCCTCGCTGAAGATCACCCACCAGTCGGCGAGGTCGTCCAGCTTGGTGATGTTGTGGCTCGCCACCCGCCAGAAGCGTTCGGCCAGGTCGTCCGGCACGCCCATGCCGGCGATCCGCGCCCGGACCGCGTCGAAGGGCAGGTGCTGGTTGCGCTCACGTGTGAGCGGCCACAGGTCCTCGGCGTCGAACTTGGTGGGCGAGGCGCCGAACTGGTCGAGGTCGAAGCCCTCGGCCAGCTCGTCCAGCGTCATCCGCAGGGCGACCGGCTGGTTCGACCCCAGACGCGCCATCAGCGACAGCAGCGCCTCGGGGGCGACGCCCTTCTCACGCAGGTCGCGCAGGCTGAGGGTGCCGAGGCGCTTGGACAGCTCCTCGCCCTGCGGGCCGGTCAGCAGGCTGTGATGGGCAAAGCGCGGCGGCGTGCCGCCCAGCGCCTTGATGATCTGGATCTGCGTCGCGGTGTTCGTCACGTGGTCGGCGCCGCGCACGATGTCGGTGATGCCTGCCTCGGCGTCGTCCACCACCACGGCCAGCTGGTAAGCCCAGACGCCATCGGCACGCCGTAATACAAAATCACCGCAATCCTGTGCGGGGTGCTGCCGTTGCCAGCCCAGCCAGCGATCCTCGAAGTCCACGTGTCCTTCGGTCGTTCGGAATCGCCAGGCTCGTGCCTGCCGTCCGGGTGGTAGACCATGGCGGCACGTACCCAGGTAGGGTGTTTCCTCGGGCATCTGGGCCAGACGGACATCGTCTGAATTCTGAATTATCTGCTGCCAGTGGGCCTGCCAGGCCTGCGTGATCTCCCGGCGAGTGCAGCCGCAGCCATAGAGATGCCCCTGTTCCTTCAGCCAGTCGAAGGCGGCCTGGTAGCGGTCCACGCGCGCCGACTGGTACCAGGGCGGCGCGTCCCAGTGCAGCCCCAGGAACTGCAGCTGGTGGCGAATGCGGATATCCGAGCCGGGCTCCACCCGGGGCGGGTCGATGTCCTCGATGCGCAGCAGCCAGGTGCCGCCGTGGGCGCGCGCATCCAGGTAGCTGGCCAGGGCTGCCACCACCGAGCCGGCATGCAGCGGCCCGCTGGGTGAGGGGGCGAAGCGGCCCACGTAGGGGCGGACGTTGCGCATGGTGTCGCGTGCCTCGCGGCCGCCGTGTCGGTAGGCGCCTGCGAAACAGACGGCGGGAAGGGGGGTGAGCGGGGACGGCATGGAGGCATTCTAAGTCTGCTTGGTGCAGCTCCCGCGGTTGAGCGCGTGATCGTGGCCGTCCGGCCGGGCGGGACTGATGCCATGACGAAGACGGGCTAGGTTGAGTGCCGCAAGGTGGGGCGCATTCTGGGGATCCTCATGCCGCGAGAATGACTCCAGAAGC
>CAKZJI010000150.1 GCA_936941515.1 uncultured Propionibacteriaceae bacterium | reverse complement strand
AGGTAGGCGGGCGCGGTGGCCACCAGGGTCTTGCCCTCGCCGGTCTTCATCTCGGCTATGTTTCCCCAGTGAAGGGCCGCTCCACCCATGATCTGGACGTCGAAGTGCCGTTTGTTCAGCACTCGGACGGAAGCCTCACGGACGGTGGCGAACACCTCGGGCATCAGGCGATCCAGGCTCTCCCCGTCCTCCGCTCTCTCCCTGAAGGTTGCGGTCTGCTCCTTCAGCTCCGCGTCAGACATCGCCTGGAAGTCCTCTTCAATCAGGTTGACCTGATCCGCAACCTTGTGCAGCTTCCGCAGCTGCGAGCCCGAGCCGAGGTTGCTCAGGAAGTCCATGAATCCCACGTGTTTGATCCTTCATTGTCTGGGTCCGGCGGCTGGGGCACACCTGTTCCATCCTAGCCAGCCACCGCCTGTCACAAAACTGTGGCGGTCCCGCAGCCCGGGACCGCCACAGTCACTGTCATGCTACTTGGTGACGTTGAGGTGAATCACCCCATAGTTGTAGGCCTTGCGACGGTAGACCACCGATGGCCTTCCGGTATCAGCGTCCTCGTAGAGGAAGAAGTCATGTCCAACGAGCTCCATCTCATCGAGCGCCTGGGCCAGCGTGAGCGGCGTGGTCTCGAAATCCTTCTCCCGCACGACCAGGGGGCCGTCTCCGTTGACGACCAGGCCAGCCACCTCATAGGTTTCTGGCTCCGGTTCAACCTGCTTCTGTTCCAAGGGGACGGCGGCCAGTTCCTCCACCACCGTTGCCGGGCGCAGGCCCCGATGGGTCTTGCGGCGATCTGCTGCCTTGCGCAGCTGTGCCTTGAGGCGATCGAAAGCCTGGTCGAAGGCCAGATTCTTGTCGTTCGCCTTGGCCTCGGAGCGAATCACCGGTCCCCTGCTGCGTAGTGTGATCTGCACCTCAATCGCATCTGACGGGTTGCGTGCACCTTCGGAGGCTGAGAATTCCACTTCTACTCGGATGACCCGGTCTCGGAGCCTCTCCACAGTGGCGATTCGCTCGTGGACCAGTTCCTTGAGTTCGGGGCTGATCGTGCAGCGCCGACCGGTGACGATGACGTCCATGTCTCCTCCTGGGCTAGAAATATCACGACGTCAGCGTGGCTGCGCCTTCCGGCACCGTCCCGCTGACGCCTTCCATTCCTCAACGTTACCCCGGTTCAGTACCCCAGCAGGGTCATTTCAGCCGGATTCCGCAAGGTTCGCGTCAGCGATCACCGCTGCTGCGCAAACCTCAACCCCCACAGCACGCAGGGAGCGTTCCGCCGTGGCAAGGGAGGCTCCGGTGTGATCGGTGACCTGCTCAGCCATGGCGCGGACCTCGTGCAGTACCTTGCAGGTCGTATTGAGGCCGTCACCGCGACGTCGGCGCAGTTCATCCCTGAGCGGCCCATCCCCACCAAGGTCGGCATCGGGCATTCCGGCTGGGAGGTTTCCGATGAGCTCGGAGCCGTCGAGAACGAGGACTGGGTGGCGGTGCTCGCCCGGTTGGAGGGTGGAGCCGTTGCGACGCTGGAGGCCAGCCGCGTCGCCGTCGGGCCGCGCGCGGAGTACATCGTCGAGGTGTATGGGACGAACGGGTCGCTCAGGTGGAACTTCGAGCACCTCAATGATCTGCTGGTCTGCGTGGGCCGCGATCAGGAGTTCCAGGGATACACGCGGGTGATGGCCGGGTCCGACTTCCCGGGCTTCGGCATCTTCCAGCCGGGGGCCGGCACGTCGATGGGTTTCGACGACATGAAGACGGTGGAGGCTGCGCAGTTCATTGAGTCGGTGCTGACGGGCCGGCAGCTCGCCCCCTCGGTCGCTGACGGCTGGGCTGCCGCGGAGATCGACGAGGCCGCCGTCGCCTCCGCCGCCGACGGACAGTGGCACGATATCCCCGTCGTCACGGGTCGCACCACCTGGCAGGCCTGACGGCATCCCGGCGTGGCGGGGCTTGTGGCCCTCAGCGCAGCAGGTACAGCGACGAGATGATGGTCAGGGCGATGATGATGCGGTTGAACCAGGTCTGGTCGAGGCGGCGGACTGTGACGCGACCCAGCCATGCGCCGGATAGGGTCAACGGGACCAGGAGCAGCAGCGGCAGCATGTCGGTGCTCAGGAGGCCCAGGCCGACGGAGAACGGCAGCTTCGCGATGTTGACCAGGAAGAAGAACCAGGCCTGGGTTCCCAGGAACCGCATCATGTCGAAGCGGGCGGCCAGGAAGTACAGCGTCATCACGGGCCCCCCGGAGTTCGCGGCCATCGTCGTGAAGCCTCCGAGAGCCCCATAGCCGGCGCGGGCCCAGGATCCCTGGGCGGCGGCCGCGTCCAGGCTGCGTCGCATGCCCCACAGGGTGAGGGCGGTCAGGGCCAGCAGGATGACGCCGATGGTGCGTCGCATGGTGGTGTTGTCGGCGAAGGCCAGGAAGGCCGCGCCCGCGACGACGCCGACCAGCACCGTCGGCACCAGGCGTCTCAGGGTGGTGAAGTCGCAGTCCCTGCGATAGGCCCAGATGGCGACGAGGTCGCCGGTCAGCAGCAGCACCAGCAGCACCGCCGTCGACTCCCGGGCGGGCAGCACGGTGGCGTAGCCTGCTACGGCGAGCGTCGCAAGCCCGGGCAGGGCGGTCTTCGCGATCCCGACCAGCAGCGCACCCACCGCCAAGACGACCCATGCGGCGGCGGGCAACTCGATCACCGGGTCAGCGTACTGGGGCTGCGCATGATGCTGAACAAGGGCATGCTGTTCGGCTGACCGGGGTACTGCGTCGACTGGGCAACAGTGTCAGGGGAGGGCGTTGCGGATGTCGGTGTGGGTGAAGTCGTCTCCCTTGAACAGCAGTGGCTCGCCGGTCACCTTCGCGGCTGCGTAGCTGAAGCAGTCCCCGAAATTGAGCCTGGCCGGCGAGCCCGAGCCACGTCCGAAACGCTCCTGGGCACGGATCGCCTCATAGAGGTGTTCAGCATTGATGTCGAGGACCTCGAAACCTGCCCGGGTGATGAAACGCTCGGCCAGCCCGGGACGTTTTCTCAAGACAATCGAGAGCTCTAGGACCGATGCCGCCGATATCCGGGTGTTGTCGGCCCGGGACAGGGCTTCTGCAAAGACTGAGGCATCGGGTTCCTCGTTGATGATGGCAACTGCTGCGGATGTGTCGATGATCACTTCGGCAGGCCGTTCTCGTCATAGATGTCTTCGTCAGTTAAGAAGAGATGACGGTATGGTCTGGCCTCCTCCTGGATCTCCTTGATGGCGGCCAGCCGGTCGATGCGTCGCTGTTCCTGCTCGGACAGCTGCTGCTCGACTGCCTCCCGCACGACGTCTACTGGGGTGCTGCCGCGTTGCTCGGCCAGGGTGTTGATCATGAGTTGCACACGGGGGTCGTCGATGATGAGTGCCGTCATGACCCAAGTCTAGTGTCGCGTGTCGGCTGTTCGTCAGTGGGAGCTGGTGTGCGGGGTGGATGCTGTGCCAGGGTAGCTGAGTGAGGCGGTGCTGGGTGTGCCGTGAGCGAGGCGAGGCGCCACATCCGGGAGCGAAAAGCACCCGACGAAATAACGACGTGCGGCATCAGGCCCGCGCCTCGTCCCGGTGGTTCTTGTCGATCATGCAGGTCACGGTGCAGAGCGCCG
>CAKZJI010000149.1 GCA_936941515.1 uncultured Propionibacteriaceae bacterium | reverse complement strand
TGATCGCAGGGCTTGAGTGACAGTCCGCACCCCACATCAAGACAAGTCTCGTATTCGCGCTGCATGAGCTGTTGAGGACACGAATCGGGCCGCCGCACGGTTATGCGGCGGCCCGAACTCATGACGCTCAGCTGGTGACCTTCGTGATGGTCACCGAGATGCTGCGACCCGTGGGGGCGGCGTAGGTAACCTCGTCTCCCACACGTTTGCCCAACACCGCCGCCCCCAGCGGAGACTGCGGAGAGACGGCATGGTCCACGGAGTCGTCAGTTCCGAGGATCTCCCGCGAGCCGAGGAGGAAGGTGTCAGTGTCATCCTCGTCGCCATCGAATGCGACGGTGACGATGCGTCCGGGACTCACCTCGTCCGGATCGCCCTGCGCCTCACCGACCTGGGCGCGTCGCAGCAGATCCTCAAGCACTCGGATCCGCCCCTCCATCTGCCCCTGCTCCTCACGGGCGGCATGGTATCCGCCATTCTCCGACAGATCGCCCTCCTCGCGAGCGGCCGCGATGCGCGCACTCACCTCGGGGCGGCCCACCGTCTTGAGATGGGTCAGTTCGGCCTCAAGCTTGTCGTGGGCCTCCTGGGTGAGCCAAACGGTCTCAGCATTGGTTTCGGACATCACGTCATGCTAGCGCAGATGTCTGCCGCTGCCGGGAGGCTCTCAACACGCATCACCCCACCGTCCCGATTCGGCAGCTTGCGGCGATTCACGCCAGAATATCCCCCATGACCTCGCACCCCAAGGGCCCGTTGCGCCTGCTGCATGTGCACGCCCATCCCGACGACGAGTCGAGCAAGGGCGCTGCCACCACCGCGAAGTATGTGGCCGAGGGAGTGGAGGTCATGGTTGCAACCTGTACGGGAGGCGAGCGTGGTGACGTGCTGAACCCACGGCTGGCCGGCAACCCTGAGATTCAGGCCAGCCTTCCGGAGATCCGGCGCCAGGAGATGGCACGCGCCCGCGAGATCCTGGGCATCCAGCAGGTCTGGCTGGGCTTCGTCGACTCAGGCCTGCCCGAGGGTGATCCGCCACCGCCGCTGCCCGAGGGCTGTTTCGCGCTTCAGGATGTGCGGGAGGCCGCGGGCCGTCTGGTGCGGGTGATACGGGACTTCCGACCGCACGTCGTCACCACCTACGACGAACGCGGAGGCTACCCGCATCCCGATCACATTCAATGCCACAGGATCACCGTCGAGGCTTTCCAGGCAGCAGCCGACCCAGCGCTGTGGTCTGAGCATGGACCGGCCTGGCAGGCTGCGAAGCTGTATTACCACATGAGCTTCCACCGGAAGCGCTTCGCGGCGCTGGAATCGCTGATGCACGAGCAGGGCATCGCCCCCGCACACCCAGCCCCGGCCCGCGACGACGATCCCTTCTCCGACGGCAGGCTGACGACCTTCGTCCACTGCGCCCAGTACTTCGACGTGCGGGATGAGGCGCTGCGAGCCCACGCGACGCAAATCGACCCGGACGGACCGTGGTTCGCGGTGCCGCTTGCCATCCAGCGGGCAGGCTGGCCGACGGAGGACTACCAGCTGGTGGTCTCCAAGGTGCCGACGATGATCCCAGAGGACGATCTGTTCACCGGGCTGCGCGAGGTTCCCCTGGCGCCGGAGTTCATCATCTGACGGGCAGCTGGTCTCGGGTCATCCGAGCCGCGAGGAGACCACCGATGGCACCGCCCAGATGCCCCTGCCAGGACACGCCCGCGGCCCCTGGGAGCAGCCCCACCAACACTGATCCGTAGAAGAGAAACACGACGACGGCCAGCAGGATCTGTCCGAGGTTACGGGTGAAGAACCCCCGGACCAGCAGGAACGCCAGATAGCCGAACACCAGCCCGGAGGCCCCCAGGGTGATGCTGTGGGGAGGGGAGATCAGCCACACGACAGCCCCTGAGCAGGCAATGGCCAGCAGAGTGGTGATCACCCAGGTGCGCACGCCCGCGAACCATGTCAGCAGACCCAGAACCAGGAACGGGATGGAGTTGCTGATCAGGTGGGCGAAACCGAAGTGCAGCCAGGGCGCGGTGGCGATGTGCGGCACGGAGCCCAGCTGGCGCGGCATGATGCCGAGCTGGTCCAGGGCATGGAAGGATGCGTGGTCGATCAGCTCCAGCAGCCACATCAGGGCCAGCAGCCCTCCCACCACGATGAGACCGGCTTTCAGGCCGTCTGTCCTGCGGGGGGCTGTGGGGGTTGTGCTCATGCACTCCAGTGTGACAGCCAGGGCAAGTGGGCCTATCTTGACCCTCATGGCGAACCGACTGGCGACCTCAGGCAGCGACTACCTCCGGCAGCACGCCCACCAGAGCGTCGACTGGTGGCCGTGGGGTTCGGAGGCTCTGGCGCACGCCGTCGAGATGGATCGCCCCATCCTGCTGAGCATCGGCTATGCGTCGTGCCACTGGTGCCACGTCATGAGCCACGAGTCATTCGACGACGCCGCCACGGCGCAGCTCATCAACGACAACTTCGTTCCCATCAAGGTGGACCGGGAGCAGCACCCCGTCGTCGACCAGGTATTCATGACGGCAACCCAGCTGATGAACGACGGGGTGGGCGGCTGGCCACTGACCGCCTTTCTGACGCCTGAGGGCCGCCCGTTCTTCACGGGCACCTATTTCCCTGCCACGCCACAGCCCGGCCAGCCATCATTCACCCAGATCTTGGAGGCCCTGGCCGAGACCTGGAGGTCGCAGCGGGAGCAGCTCCTGGCGGGAAGCATGCAGGTCTCTGCTCACCTAGCTGCGCTGGCGGAGTCACCCGGGGACTCCGAGCCCCCGCAGGTGCATGCCGTCGTCGAGCAGGTGGCCGCCGACTTCGACTTGATACACGCCGGATTCGGCACCGCCCCGAAGTTTCCCATGGCGACGCTGCTGGATGCACTTCTGGTCCGCGGTGATGCCCGAAGCCTGGAGTTGGCGCAGCGCAGCCTGGAGGCCATGGCACGCGGTGGCGTTTACGACCAGGTGGGTGGCGGCTTCCACCGCTATGCCACCGATCCGGGGTGGGTGGTGCCGCACTTCGAGAAGATGCTCGACGACAACGCGATGCTGCTGGGCACCTACATCCGGGGTTGGCGTCGAACGGCCGAGCATGACGCTGGCCTGCGGGCGCTGCTGGAGCGCACGGCCTACGGCATCGCCGCCTTCCTGGAGCGTGAGCTGCTGAGCGGGCAGGGCGCCTTCATGGCAGGTCTCGACGCGGATTCGTGCGATATCCGAGGTGCAGTGTTCGAGGGCATCTACTACCTGTGGAGCCCGGAGCTGATCATCGACGCGCTGGGCGCTGATGACGGCGACTGGGCAACGCAGGTGTTCCACGTCACTGCGGGCGGCACTTTCGGGGAGGGCCTGTCCACGTTGCAGTTGCGCGGCCGACCGGACCTCGACCGGCTGGCTGACGTCACGGCCCGACTCTTGGCTGAGCGAGAGCAGAGGTTCAGGCCCGCGACGGACCGGCTGGTGGTGACGTCGTGGAATGCAGTGGCGATCTCGTCACTGGTGACAGGTGCGCTGATCTGGAACGAGCCGCATTGGCTGGAGCTGGCTCTGGGCGCAGCCCGTCACCTGGCGGATGTCCACCTCCAGGGGGATGGCCTGCGTCATTCGTCGCTGGAGGGCGTGGTGAATCCCGAGGCGGGCACGCCGGAGGACTTCGGAGCCACTGCCGAGGCATTCGCCCTGCTGGCAGGAGCGACGGGGGACGCCACCTGGCTGCGCCGGGCGGAGGTGCTGTGCGACCAGGCCCTGGAGTTGTTCGGCGCCGATGACGGCGGGTTCTACGACTCTCGTTCCGGCGAGCTGTTTGTGCGTCCCCGGTCTGGGACGGATCACGTCACCCCGTCGGCTGCGGGTGCACTGATCCGGGCGTTGCGGCGGGTTGGGCTGCTGGCTGAGCGCCCAGATCTGCTGGCCCGCGCTGACCGCGCCTCAGCCACGACCTGGGATGTCCTCGCCGCGGATCCGCGCTTCGCGGGGTCGGCGCTGGAGGATCTGATGATCGCCGACGAGGCGCGGCGCGGCCTGAGGCCCGCGGTCGCTGTGGTGGTGACGGCCGACCCGTTCGATGAGCTGGCTAGGGCCGCGTGGCGGCTGGCTCCAGCTGGCACCGTCGTCCTGGCGGCTGCGGCGGGGACCACGGGTTTCGGCTCCTGGCTGGATGGCAGGGCTGACAGGGCAGTCTATGTCTGTCGTGGGGATCGCTGCTTCGATCCGGTCACGGACTATGCGGAGTTGAAGACTCCCCTGTGGCATCGGGTGTGAGCCGCCGCGGTCACCACATGGCCAAGCCGATGGCGATGGCGTGGCAGATGGCTGCCACGATGGTGCAGGCATGGAACACCTCGTGGAATCCGAAGAGGCGTGGGTTGAGTTGGGGACGCTTGGTGCCGTAGGCGAGCGCACCGAGAGAGTAGACGAGCCCGCCCGCCAGGATCAGCAGCACGACGGCGGGGCCACCGGCCGCCCAGAACTCACCGAGCCAGCCGACTGCCGCCCAGCCCATGCCCACATACAGCAGCGTGTAGAGCCAACGGGGGGCAGCCGCCCAGCAAGCCCTGAAAATCACTCCGACGACACCGATGCCCCAGATGAGACACAGCAGAGTCCACCGGGAGCCGCCCTCCAGCAGCACCAGGGTCAGGGGCGTGTAGGTGCCGGCGATGAAGACGAAGATGTTCGAGTGGTCAATCCGCCGCAAGATGGCCTCTACCGACGGGCTCCAGGAACCGCGATGGTAGGCGGCTGAGGTGCCGAACAGCTGCACGCCGCTCAGAGTCCAGACCGCGCAGCCGATCCGGCCGGGCAGGGTCGGGGCGAGTGCGGTGAGCAGCAGACCGGCGACCAGTAAAACAGGCGCGAACCCCATGTGTAGCCAGCCGCGCATCAGTGGCTTCGCCTGCCCACCTCCAGATTCCCTCAGCGCCACGGACGCAGAGCTCCTCACCATGAGGTGCTCCTGCTCCCGATGCCACGCGGCTTCGAGCCTGTGGGGAGGTCCCTCCACGGCTGTCCCCTGTCACCATCGGATTTCCTCGATCGCCCAGACTCCCCTTCCATCGGTTTCTGGGGCTCTCGCCATGCGCTCATCACAAGCCTACGCTTCCGTAACCTACGGAAGCGTAGGCTACTTGATGCGCCTCGGAAAACCAAGTCACCTCGTCGTCTCATCACCTCGTCACGTCGTCGCCTCGTCGCTGTCCTCAGCTGCTCCGCACACGAAACGCCGCAGAATGCCGCACAGCGGCCTCCTGGTGACGTCCGCGACGCATCGCGCGGCGATTCACGCACGCTCCTTTGCCTGACCAGCTCAGCACACAGACGCTGAGGCTTATTCGCGGCTGCTAGCAACTGGGCTCTAACGAGGGATTTCGCTGGTTTTGACACCCGTATGAATGAACCTCACTGTCACGCCAAACCCATAACGACCCAAGCCCATAACGGCCCAACCCATAACCATCCAAACTCATAGCACTCCATAGCGATAACAACTCATGCCTCCTTGTGCACGAAACGCCACGCGCGGCCGCACCACCTGCCCCTGGTTACGCTCGCGATACGCCACGCGGCAATTCGTGCACGCTCTTCTGCGCGGCTCAACCACCTTGCGGTGCATCTGTCCCGACCCGCCTCCCACGGACAAACCGGCGACAGCGGAGAGCAGATCACCCTGAACGTCCCCGGGACCCACCTCCCACGCACGAACCTCCAACACACGACACTAGGCTGATGTCATGGCACACTCCCTAGCCGAACTCGTCGCACCCGACTGGGCGGAGGCTCTGGCCGACGTCGAACCCCAGATCCACGCCATGGGGGATTTCCTCCGGCAGGAGATCGCGGAGGGGCGCAGCTACCTGCCCGCAGGTGACAACATCCTGCGCGCCTTCAGCCGCCCATTGGCCGACGTGCGCGTCCTGATCGTGGGGCAGGACCCCTACCCCACTCCGGGGCACCCCATCGGTCTGTCATTCGCCGTTGCCCCCGAGGTACGACCGATCCCCCACAGCCTGCAGAACATCTATCAAGAGTTGAGCGACGACCTGGGCATAGCACCCGCCCCTCATGGTGATCTCACCGCCTGGTTCGAGCAGGGCGTCCTGCTGCTGAACCGAGTCCTCACCGTCTCCCCTGGGCGGGCGGGCTCCCACCGAGGCAAGGGCTGGGAGGCAGTGACGACGGTGGCCATTGAGGCTCTGGCGCGACGCGGTGGGCCGCTGGTCGCGATCCTGTGGGGGCGAGATGCCCAATCAGCTCAGCAGCTCCTCGGGGACATCCCGGTGATAGCCAGCCCCCACCCGTCGCCGTTGTCAGCCCGCAACGGGTTTTTCGGAAGCCGCCCCTTCAGCCGAGCGAACGAGGCCCTGAAAGGCCAGGGGGCCGCCCCCATCAACTGGCAGCTCCCCTGAAAGGCGGGCACGAAACGCCACCACACACATCGGAGACGAAACCAGAAGACGCCAGCACCACCACACACGGCGATTCGTGTACGGGGCGTGGCGCGTTGCCTCCCCCATCTCAGGCTGCCCAGACCCCACGGACGTCCTTGAACCCCATACCCATGGAGGCTTATTCATGGGAGTGTCAGAAACTGCGAACCACCTTGTCAGAACCCAGTCGCCAGCAGCTGTGCATAAGCCTCATGGAGTCCTTGCAACCCATGGTGTCCTTGAAACTCGGAATACGCTAGCGGGATGGAGATTGATGTCCTGGCATGGCTGAACAGCCGGAAGAACCCCACCCTCGTCGCTCCTGAGGAGGCACTGCCTGGCCGAGAGCATCCTGCGTTGGCCCCGATCCCCCGCCATGCCGTGCTGGGGCTGCCCCTCGACGAGGTGCCCCGGGGCTGCGAGGTCGCCTACTTCGCCATGGGCTGCTACTGGGGTGAGGAGCGGCTGTTCTGGACCACCGACGGGGTGGTCAACACTGCCGTTGGCTTCATGGGCGGCTTCACCCGCAACCCGACCTACCGCGAGACCTGCACCGGCAGGACAGGCCACACGGAGACGGTGCGAGTGGTCTACGACCCCACCCGCATCAGCTACGAGCAGTTGCTGCGCATCTTCTGGGAGAACCACGACCCGACCCAGGGATTCCGTCAGGGCAACGACGTCGGCACTCAATACCGCTCCGCGATCTTTCCGGTCAATGAGGCCCAGCGCATCGCAGCGGAGACCTCACGCGACGCCTATCAGGCCGACATGACGCGGGCCGGCTATGGCACCATCACCACTGAGATCACCCCCGATGCCGAGTTCTTCTATGCAGAGGAGGAGCACCAGCAATACCTGCATAAGAATCCCGGCGGGTATTGCCCGAACCACGCCACAGGAGTCGCCTGCTCATAGAGCGACGTCTGACCCCATAGTCCACGTATATCAACGGTGCGTGGATCTGAAAGGCTCTCACCCCAGGGGATGCCTCAGCCAGACGGTGGCGTCCGGCCCCCAGCCGGTGATGGTGGTGACGTCGTCGAGGCAGGGGATCACAGCGTATGCGCATTCTGCATATGCAAGCTGGGTGAGATGGACGGCATCCCATTCCTGGGCGACCGCAGGCCAGTCAGGCTCATAGAGCCGGTGATCTGCAAACCATAATTCCAGGCCATGCGTCCTCTGCTGTGCACCCGCAGTGGAGACAAATCTGGCGGGATGGGCTTCCACAAGGTGAATCCATGCAGCGGCATTGTCTATCTCATGAGGCTTAGTCAGAATCGGTGGCTGCAATAGTTAATTGACGTGTTGTGCGTGTCG
>CAKZJI010000148.1 GCA_936941515.1 uncultured Propionibacteriaceae bacterium | reverse complement strand
AACGGCAACAAGATGTGGATCACCAACGGCCCCGACGCCGACGTGCTGATCGTCTCGGGCAGTGAGGGCGCCACCGAGGTGACTCCTGAGGCCATCCCCGGTCTGACCGACTCCGCCGTCTTCCAGGGCCTTGGGGCCTGGAAGAACGGGCACACGGTCATCACCGAGAAGAAATCACCCGCCGGATGGGCGATGTCCACGGCCGGCCCGATGGGCACCAGGGTGGCCCTCGACATCCTGGTGCCCCGGATCGCCGAGGCAATCGGATGACCTCCCAGCTCGGCGGCAGCTGGATTCGCTGAGTGGAAGCCTCATGACGCCATCAACCCTGCTGAGACGTTCGCGGACTGCGCCGCGGCGCCCAGGGGCCGCACTCGCGGGAATCGCCGGTGCGCTGATCGTCTCCGTCGTGCTCAGCGTCATGACGGGAGCCAGATCCCTCAGCCTTCCCGAATGGTGGCGGGCGCTCGTGTCCCCCAGCCCCGATCCGCTCACGGCGATCGTCTGGGACATGCGCATTCCGCGTACCCTCGCAGGCCTGGCCGTCGGCGCGGCGTACGGTCTCGCTGGGGCTCTCATGCAAGCCCTCACCCGCAACCCCCTCGCAGACCCCGGGATTCTTGGGGTCAACGCCGGAGCGGGCATCGCCGTCACCCTGGGTGTGGGGCTGTCCGGCCTCACCGGCGTGGCCGGCTACCAGTGGTTTGCCTTCGCGGGGGCTGTCGGCGCCACGATCCTCGTTCTCGCCATCGGCGCGGCTGGGCGCGGCCTTGCGCATCCAGTCCAGCTTGTGCTCGGTGGGGTGGCCATGGCGGCCGTGCTGAGCGGGGTGAACCGCTTCCTGGTGCTGCTGGATCCCGACACCTTTGAGGTGGTCCGGACCTGGGGAGTCGGCTCTATAGCGGGCGTCCGTCTCGTCGAGCTGATCCCAGTGCTCCCCGCCATGGGGGTCGCCTGCGTCCTGGCCTTTCTCCTGGCCCGTCCGCTGGACGCCATGGCCCTGGGAGACGACGTCGCCTCCGGGTTGGGAGTCCGGATAGGCTGGACCAGGGTTGGCGCGGTGGCCGCGATCACGCTTCTGGCTGGGTCTGCGACGGCCATCACCGGCGGCATCGCCTTCGTTGGGCTGATGGTCCCGCACCTGGTGCGCTGGGGCGTGGGGTCAAGCCAGCGGCTGATCCTCGTGGGCTCTCTCCTGGCGGCCCCCGCTCTCGTGCTGGCAGCTGACGTGCTGGGCCGGGTGCTTGCGGCTCCGGGGGAGATCGAGGTTGGCATCCTGACCGCCGTCATCGGTGCGCCGCCACTGGTGGCGCTTTCCAGGAGAGGCAGTCGGGGATGAGGGCACACGTGGTGTTCGCGGAGCCCATGCTGCGTCTGCGCGGCAGCCGATTCGGACTCCGCATCGCTCTGCGCCCAGCGCTGCTGCAACTGCTGCTGACTCTCATGGCGCTGACGCTAGCTGGAGCCTGTTTGCTGCTGGGAGACTACCCCCTGTCCCTCCAGCAGGTCGCCAGCGCGCTGCTGGGCGAACCCGGCTTCACCCGGGTGATCGTCGTCGAATGGCGTCTTCCCGCGGCGATCTCCGCGGTGTTCTTCGGGACGCTGCTGGGACTCGGTGGGGCGATCTTCCAGTCCCTGACCCGCAATCCACTGGGATCGCCTGACATCATCGGCTTCGATGCCGGAGCCCACACGGCAGTCGCGGTGGCGATGCTGTTCTTCGGGGCGCGGGCTCATGGGATCGTCGCCGCCGCTGCGGTGACAGGCGGGCTGCTCACCGCCCTCGTCGTCCGCCTGCTCACAGGCAGGGGCGGAATGGGGTTCCGCCTGGTCGTGGTCGGAGTGGCGGTTTCAGCTGCGCTCAGCGCGGTGAACGCCTACCTGACGACCCGAGCCCGCGTCGAGGATGCGATGCTCGTCGGGTTCTGGGGGGCGGGGAGCCTGGCGAGGGTGGGCCTGGATTCGCTTCTGCTGTGGCTGGCGCTCGCAGTCGTGTTGCTGGCCTCGGGGGCGCTTCTGGGGTCGAGGCTGGGGATCATGGAGCTGGGGGACCAGACTGCCGGCGCACTCGGGCTGCCTCTGGAGCCCTGCCGACTGCTTCTCATCGTCGTAGGGGTTGCGGCGTCCGCCGTGGTGACCGCGGCAGCCGGGCCCATCGGCTTCGTGGCGCTGGCCGCCCCGCAGATCGCGAGAAGGCTTATGCGATCCCCGGGAGTCTCCATCGCCGGTGCCGCGACGACGGGGGCAGTGCTGCTCTCCGCCGCCCAACTCTGCTCTGTCGCGGCCAGCGCCAGCAACCGCCCCATACCCGTGGGGCTGATCACCGTCTGCGTTGGCGGCCTCTATCTGATCCATCTGCTGCTGAGTGAGGGGAGGCGAAGGGTATGACAGGCAGCCGGCTACGTGTGGAGGAGGCGACGCTCGGCTATGGCAGGAACGTCATCTCCACCGGCCTGGATGTGGACATCCTCGACGGGGAGCTCACCGCAGTGGTTGGGCCGAACGGCTGCGGCAAGTCGACGCTGCTGAAGGCCCTGGCCCGGCTGCTCAAACCCGCAGCTGGGCGCCTGATCCTCGACGGCCGCGACATCCACAGCTATCCCACCCGGCAGGTCGCCACGCAGATTGGTCTTCTTCCCCAGGGTGCGATCGCCCCGGACGGCATCACCGTCTCCGAGCTGGTGGCCCGGGGGCGCTTCCCACACCAGGGGTTCGGGCGGCGATGGACCTGGCGCGACGAGGAGGTGGTGGCTCGCGCCATGGCGGAGGCGAAGGTGACGGAGCTGGCCACCCGGCAGGTCGATGAGCTGTCCGGCGGCCAGCGGCAGCGGGTGTGGATCACCATGGTGCTCGCCCAGGACACCCCGATCCTGCTGCTGGATGAACCCACCACCTTCCTCGACATCCGTCACCAGGTGGATCTGATGGAGCTCATGGTGGACTTGAACCGCAGGGGCCGCTCCCTGGTTGCCGTGCTGCACGACCTCAACCAGGCCGCACGCTTCGCCACTCACCTGATAGCGATGCGCGAGGGGGGAATCGTCGCCCAGGGGAACCCGCAGGAGGTTGTCACGCCTGAGCTCGTCGAACAGGTCTTCGGGCTGCCCTGCGTGGTGCGCCCCGATCCCGTGACGGGATCACCCCAGGTGACTCCGATCGGAGGAACCAGACCACTCACCCTGAAAGGACCGCAATGACCCTGAGCATAGGAATCGCGCTCTCTCCGACCTGGCTGCGCCAAGGGGCCTGGCGACGCGATGACAGCGCTGCCGAGGAGATGTTCTCCCTCAAGCCGTATCTCGAACTCGCAGGAAAGGCTGAGGAGGCTGCGCTCGACTTTCTCTTCTGCCCCGAGGCCGGCTATCTCAGACCGGACACGATCGGCGAGGCCCCCGGTTTCGCCACCCTGGACTCGTACACCCTCGTCACCGCCCTGACCGCCCACACCACCCGAATCGGCCTGGTGCCGACGATCCAGACTGCCTATGCGCACCCATTTCCCGTGGCCAGAAGCCTGGCCTCCCTGCAGCAGATCAGCGCAGGCCGTGCAGGCTGGAATGTGGTTACCGCCCTGGGCGGTGAGGAGAACTACGGCCTGGACCGGCTGTCCGAATCCGCCGAACGGTATTCCCGGGCCGCGGAGTTCGTCAGGGTCGTGAATGCGCTCTGGGAGTCGTTCCCGCCCGAGGCCTTCGTCGTGGATCGTGCCTCGGGGATTTTCGCAGATTCCGGGAGGGTGAGGCCCATCGACTTCGAGGGCGAGCACTTCCGGGTTGCCGGACCGATGGCGCTTCCCGCCCACCCCGCGGGTAGGCTCCCCCTATTTCAGGCGGGAACCTCGCCGTCTGGGATGGCCTTCGCGGGGTCCGTGGCGGATGCCGTCTTCGGGGCCACCCCTGAGCTGGAGACCGCGATGACGCAACGTTCCGCACTCCGCGCCGCAGCCGTCTCCGCAGGACGTGAAGCCGATGCCATCCGGTTCATGCCCGGACTCAACCTGGTCCTGGCGGCCACCCGCGAGGAGGCTCAGGCCCTGGCCGAGGCCAGCGAGGTGGGCACACCCCTGCACTGGACCGTTATCGGCACCCCAACAGACGCGGCAGAGGCCATTGAGGCATGGGCGGCCGCCGGGGCCATTGACGGGTTCATCGCCCTGCCGGGTGGGTCGCGCACATCCATAGACCTCTTCCTGGGCCAGGTGGTTCCCCTGCTGAGGCGGCGTGGGCTCTTCCGGGACGGCTACCAGGGAGAGACATTGCGAGAGCACCTCGGACTCCCGGGCTGAGAGGCCCGGCCTGGGCGGGACGCGGGCGGCCGGGGACGGCTCAGATCCCCGGCCATAGGATTGCATGATGCGTTGCTTCCTCGCCGTGTTCCCGCCCGCCGGCGTCGTCGACGACATCACCGGTTTCCTGGAGCCGCGCCGCACCGCCACGCAGGGGATGCCGTGGCGGTGGACCAGGCCCGGCAGCCACCACATCACCCTGGCATTCATGGCCGACTACCCGGACCAGCGCGTTGAGGAGCTCTCCCAAGGCCTCGACGCGTGGGCCCGGCGTCGCGCACCGCTGACCATGACGGTCTCCGGCGCCGGGGCCTTCCCCAGTCCTGAACGCGCCAGAGTCCTCTACCTCGGCGTGCCGGGTGAGGCCGCGGTGAGATTGGGGGAGTGGTCGCAGCAGCTGCGGGCCCTCGTGACTCACCACGGAGGCAGCCCCGACGGGATGGGGTTCACACCTCACCTGACCGTTGCGCGTGCCAATCGGGGCCAAAGGGGAGGCCGTCTTGTCCAGGCCCTCGATACCTACGCCTCAGCGGTGTTCACCGTCTCCGAGGTGGCGCTGGTGGAGTCGCACCTGGGGGAGCGCCGTCATGAGGTGCTGCACCGCGCATCGCTGTCCGGGGTCTGAGTGCCTGGGAATCAAGGCCCAGCGCGCCGGTGACATCCCGCGACACGCCGATAATGTACAAATGTACATGTACATGCGTACATTATCCGTGTGGCGAAACGAGTGAGGGATCCCGAGGGCCGCAGGAGCAAGATCTTGCAGGCCGCCGGGGAGCTGATCAGGGAACTCGGGGTCAGCGCCGTCACCCACCGAAAGGTGGCGGAACGTGCCCAGGTCCCGCTGGGCTCCACCACTCACTACTTCGCGTCTCTGATTGACCTGTTGACGGAAGCGCTGGCCAGCACAGAAGACGACCGCCGGGAGATGATGGCGGACATCATCGGCAGGCTGGAGGCAGGGGATCCGGTGACTGTGATGGCGGATATTGCCGAGCAGGCGCTCTCAGACCCGGTGAGAATCCGCAATGAGATGTCTTTCCAGCTCATGTATGTGACACATCCGAAGTTGAAACGTTTCCTCGCCTCCAGTGAGAGAAACACTGAGGTGTTGAGACATGCCTCGGGAGATCTTTCGGATACGAAGGCTCGTGCTGTGGAGGCATACCTCCAGGGCATCTCCTACCAGGCGGCAACGCAGGGAGTGATCACTTCCCGTCGGGAGATAGAGGAGGTGCTGAGGCGGCTTATCGGTGATGCCTCGTCTGAAGAGAACACATGATCAGGAGTGCTGTGTCCTGCATGGGGCACAGCACTCCGGGGCTGGGCCGTTGCAGCGGCCATCGCCCTCTTCCAACCCATGAGATAAGGAAACATATGACCTTCATCACTGCGCAGGAATTGCGTAAAACCTACCAAACAAAGGCAGGCCTGGTGCATGCGCTCGACGGACTCAGTCTCTGTGTCGAGCAGGGCACCGTCCGGGCGCTGCTCGGACCGAACGGGGCTGGCAAGACCACCAGCGTGAAAGTGCTGACCACTCTGCTGCGCCCGGACTCCGGGAGCGCCAGCGTCGCCGGGATCGACGTGCTAGCCGACCCCGCGGGGGTGCGGCCCCTGATTGGCGCCTCCGGCCAGTACGCGGCTGTCGACGAGGTGCTGACAGCCCGGGAGAACCTCATACTCGTCGGGCGTCTTTACCAGCTGGGCACCCGCCAGGCCAGGCAGCGGGCCGGGGAGCTGCTGGAGGTCTTCGACCTGACCGATGCCGCCGACCGGCCGCTGCAGGGGTTCTCAGGAGGGATGCGCCGTCGAATCGACCTGGCTGGGGCGCTCGTGGTCAATCCGCCGGTGCTGTTCCTCGACGAGCCGACCACCGGTCTTGATCCGCAGGCCCGGATTGGGCTTTGGGAGATTATCCGCAGGCGCGTCAGTGAGGGTACGACGCTGCTGCTGACCACCCAATACCTTGAGGAGGCGGACCAGCTGGCCGATGCCATCTCGGTGATCGACCACGGCCGTGTCATCGCCGAGGGCAATGCCGACGAGCTGAAGGCATCGGTGGGTGGTCAGCGCATCGAGCTGACTCTGGTGGATGTGGCCGACGTGGAGCGTGCCCGGTCAGCGGTCGCCTTGCACGTCGCAGGTGAGGTGTCGGTGACTGACCGCACCCTGACCGCGCAGGCCGAAGACCCGACTGGTGCCTTGGTTGCGGTGCTGGGGGCTTTGAGGGATGAGGGCATCGAGCTCCACGACGCGGGGATTCGACGTCCCACCCTGGATGATGTCTTCCTCACCCTGACCGGCCATGGGGCCGAGGATGAGGAGGTGGCGGCATGAGCACGATTCAGCCCCTGAAGCGCAGCCGCCTCGTCTCCTGGTTGAGCGACGTCCACGCCGTTTTGGTGCGCAACCTCCTACAGCTGCGGCGCAGCCCCGAGATCATAGGGTTCTCCATGACGCAGCCGATCATGTTCGTGCTGCTGTTCACCCAGGTCTACGGCGGTGCCGTGCAGGTGCAGGGCAGCGACTACACGCAGTTCCTGATCGCCGGCATCTTTGGCCAGACGATTGTGTTTGGGACCCTGATCTCAGGGCTCTATATGGCAGAGGATCTGAAAGAGGGGATTATTGACCGGTTCCGCACCCTGCCCATGGCTCCCAGCACGATTCTGGTGGCCCGCACGCTTTCCGATCTTGTTGTGGCCGCCTGCTCCATCGCCGTGATGATCGTCGCCGGCTTCATCGTCGGTTGGCGCTTCCATGACGGCGTGGGGAACTTTTTGCTCGGAATTATCATCCTGCTGGTGTCGGCCTGGTGTTTCAGCTGGGTGACGCTGCTGCTGGGGATCCTGGTGTC
>CAKZJI010000147.1 GCA_936941515.1 uncultured Propionibacteriaceae bacterium | reverse complement strand
CGCCGAAGATAAAGGCGGTGTTGCGGTCGGTCGGCTCCATCACGACCGACATGGTCTCCTGCGTTCGCTGCCGGAGCGGCGTCGGGCATAGGCCAGTGCCGCCGCACCCAACGCGACCCAACAGGTCGTCGCGACGACATGCCCGGCGAAGAAGCCGTCATCCCCGTCGACGAGGACACCGGCCGTGACGGTGAACACGGTGATCTCTCTCGCGGTGGCGTTGCCGGCGGCGTTCGTCGCCAGGATGATCGGGGTCGGGGCCGTGGTGGTGACGGCGAACTGCGTCGGCAGGCCGGCTCCCAGCGCCGCGGCGACGGCGGCGGAGTAGACCGGGTTCTTGCGGAAGTTCGGGTCTTCCATCGACAGGGTGGCCGACCAGCCCTCGCCGAACTTCGCCGTGTAGGCCAGCAGGTTCGTGGAGGGCACGTCGGAGCCGCCGGTGGTGCCGATCAGCTCGTAGTCGTGGGCGTAGAAATCGAAGAAGGACGAGGCGCGACCGGCGGTGAGACCGGCGAACTGCACGAAGGCCTTGTCGGCGACGACGAAGTTCTGCACGCGGCCGAAGGCGTCCTGGCCCGTGGCCGGGAAGGCGTTGGCGATGCGCTGCTGCGTCCCGGACGCTTCGACCGGCAGATCTCCGTGGAGGCCCCCGACCTGGCGGGTCGCTCCCACATCCTTCAGGTGCACGCCGTCGGCAAGCCCCTGGCCGAGGACATCGACCTGGACTCTGTGGCTCGGCGCACCCCTGGATTCTCGGGCGCCGACCTGGCAAACGTCCTCAACGAGGCGGCGCTCCTGGCTGCGCGCATGAACTTGAATGTGATCGGCCAGCCGCAGCTCGACGAGGCCATCGACCGGGTCATCGCCGGCCCGCAGAAACGCACCCGCCTGATGAACGACCGTGAGCGTCTCATCACCGCCTACCACGAGGGCGGGCATGCTCTGGTCGCCGCAGCGATGCCGGGCAACGACCCCGTGCAGAAGGTCACGATCCTGCCGCGTGGCCGGGCACTCGGCTACACGATGGTGATGCCCGACGACGACAAGTACTCGCACACCCGCGGCGAGCTGCTGGACCAGATGGCCTACATGATGGGCGGCAGGGCCGCGGAGGAGATGATCTTCCACGACCCCACAACCGGCGCACAGAACGACATAGAGAAGGCCACCAAGGTGGCACGCGCCATGGTTACCCAGTACGGCATGAGCGAGCGAGTCGGCGCTGTGCAGCTGGGTGGTGGGGACTCCGAGCCGTTCATGGGGATGCGCGGCGCGCAGCCGTCGAAGGACATCTCCGAGGCGTCCGCCGCGATCATTGATGAGGAGGTGGCCAAGCTCATCAACGCCGCCCACCACGAGGCCTACGAGGTCCTGTCCGAGAACCGTGAGGTGCTCGACGAGCTCGTCCGGCAGCTGTTTGCGAAGGAGACCCTCAACAAGGCTGAGGTGGCGGAGGTCTTCAAGAACCTCAAACGCCGTGACAAGCGACCTGCCTGGACCGGTTCGGATCTGCGCGTCCCGTCGGACATCCCGCCTGTCGAGGTGCCGCCTGCCGTCGTGCCGCAGCAGCAGGGCGCGCTGCCCGCCGCCGGGCCTGCTGAGGGGCAGGAGAAGCCCGACCGCTGGGATCCGCCGGGCTGGGCCCCGCCCTCACCTGGGGACCGGCGGTGAGCGGGATCGATCTTCCTCGCATTGAGGCTGCGGTCCGTGAGATCCTGCATGCCGTCGGTGAGGATCCTGACCGCGATGGCCTGGCTGACACGCCGGCTCGGGTTGCTAGGGCCTACGGCGAGCTGTTCTCCGGCATTGGCAGGGACCCGTCCGAGGTGTTGGCGACCACCTTCGACATTGATCATCAGGAGCTTGTGCTGGTCCGCGACATTGAGCTCACCAGCTGCTGCGAGCACCACCTGTTGCCGTTTGTCGGCGTGGCTCACGTCGGCTACATCCCCGGCGGCGGGAAGGTGACCGGGCTGTCGAAGCTGGCGCGGCTGGTCGACGTGTACGCACGCCGCCCGCAGGTGCAGGAGCGCCTGACGTCGCAGGTGGCTGATGCGCTTGTCGAGCATCTGGGGGCGCAGGGCGTGATCGTGGTGATCGAGGCCGAGCACATGTGCATGACCATGCGTGGCGTCCACAAGCCTGGCAGTAAGACCATCACCAGTGGCGTCCGCGGCCTCCTGCGCAACGCTGCCACCCGCGCGGAGGCGATGAGCCTCATCCTGGCCAGGTAGGTGGGCGTCGTGACTGTCGTGATGGGCGTGCTGAACGTCACCCCGGACTCGTTCTCCGACGGCGGACGCTTCGCCTCCACCTCGACGGCCATTGCGCAGGGGGAGCGGCTGGCCTCTGAGGGCGCGGGGATCGTCGATGTCGGCGGCGAGTCGACCCGGCCCGGTGCGGGGCGGGTGCCCGTCGATGAGGAGCTCGCCCGCGTCGTCCCCGTGATTGCGGCCCTGGCGGGGCAGGGCATCACCTGCTCGGTCGACACCATGCGCGCCGCCACAGCCCGGGCAGCAGTTGAGGCGGGGGCTGTCATCGTCAACGACGTCTCCGGCGGGCTGGCGGACCCGGAGATGCTCACCACCGTCGCAGGCCTGGGTGTCGACTACGTCGCCATGCATTGGCGGGCGCCTTCCGATGTGATGCAGCAGCACGCCGTCTACGGCGACGTGGTGGCGGAGGTGTGCGCCGAGCTGCTGGACCGCCGGGATGCCGCCCAGGCGGCTGGCATCGCGCCGCAGCGGATCATCCTCGACCCCGGCCTCGGCTTTGCCAAGACCTCTGAGCAGAACTGGGAGCTGCTGCGTCGCCTGGACATCCTCCAGGGGCTGGGGCATCGGCTTCTGGTGGGGGCCAGCCGGAAGCGTTTCCTGGGGGAGCTTCTGGAGGGGCGTGAGCCCCGGGAGCGTGATGTGGCCACTGCTGCCGTCAGCTCTTGGTGCGCGCAGTACGGTGTCTGGGCGGTCCGCACCCATGAGGTTCCCGCCCAGCTGGATGCCATTCGGGTGGGACTGCAGTTTGACATGCGTCCGAACCGGGTAGTCTCGGCTCCACTGTCCACGCCGTGAGGAGGTGAGGGTTCATGGACACCATCAACATCACAGGGCTGACCGCCACAGGGTTTCACGGCGTTCTTCCGCAGGAGCGACGTGACGGACAGCGCTTCGTCGTGGATGTCGAACTCCGCCTTTGCCTGGTCACAGACAGCGATAACCTGTCTGACACCGTCAACTACGCAGCCGTGGCTGACGATGTGGTGGCCGAGGTGGAAGGAAAGCCATGTCAGCTGATAGAAACCCTCGCTGGCAGGATTGCGAACAGATGCCTGGCCCACCCGCTTGTCCAGCAGGTCCGGGTGACAGTGCACAAACCCGAGGCCCCCGTCCCTCACAAATTCTCAGACTTGTCAGTCACGATCATCAGGAGCAGCCATGAACAACGGTCCCCTCGATATTGATGTCGATACCCTAGGGAATCTGCGTCCCATCTCGAAGGTGGTTCTGTCCCTGGGGGCCAATGTGGGGGATTGCGCCGCGAACCTGAGCCGCGCCGTTGATTTGCTGGCCGATACGCCGGACCTGATTGTCGTCGACGTGTCCCCGGTGTATCAGACCCGCCTGGAGGGCGAAGGTCCTGAGCAGGACGATTTCCTCAATATGGTGGTGGTGGCTGAGACGACGATGGAGCCGATGACCCTCCTCGACCGCGTCCACGCCATTGAGCAGGGCTTCGGCCGGGAGAGGGACGTTCCCAATGGCCCCCGCACCATGGATATCGACATCATCATGGTGGGCAAAAGGGTGACGGAGGAGGATATCGAACTTCCTCATCCGCGTGCCCATCAGCGGGCTTTCGTGCTGGTGCCGTGGGCGGATATCGACCCGCTCGGGGAAATTGCCGGCCAGGGACCCATCGCGGAACTTGTGCAGCACGTTGACGTGTCGGGGGTCGTCAGGCGTGACGATATCGTGATTCCGAACCCGGCAAGGCCTTGAGCTCCGGCCCCAAACTGGTTCCCACGACGGGACGTCATGTCGTCGTGGCCGCGCTCTCCGGGGCTTTGGCCGGTGTGGTGGCGCTGAATGTCTTTGACCTTCTGCAGTCCTTTCCCCCGGTGGTTCCCTGGAGCGTCCCAGTGTTGTTGCTGCTGCTTGCCACAGCTGCCTTTCTCTATGCCAAAACTATTCCGAAGCGCTTGGAGGAGCGCCGTCTGCCGCCTCGTGAGGCCGTGCGGGCTGTCGTCATGGCAAAGTCCCTCATGTCCACAGGGGCGGTGCTGGCAGGCGGGCACGCGGTTTACGTCGGCCGTTGGCTCCCAGCCATTGCGGCCGATATGCCCGCTCAGCGTGTCTGGCTCGGCGCGGCGACCATCGTGGCGTCCGGTGTTTGCGTCTGGGCTGGATGGGTCTTGGAGCGCGCCTGCATGATCGATCAGGACGGAGGCGAGGGGAAAGGCGAGGGCGAGAGCCCTGCCAGCCCCGAGGCTGCCTGATCGCGGATAACTTTTCGCAGTGAACCTCTCAACAAAAATGCAAGATCGGCGTTTTGATGTGATCGTCGGTTACCTCGAACGTTAGTCTGACTCCATGTCAGGTCGTCATGTTGAGAAGAATCCACACGAACGTGCAATCGCCATCACCATCTTGGCGGTGGGGTCGGCAGTGGTGCTCGGATCCCTGCTCGGGGGCATCTGGATGGTTCGCGCTGGCGCTGTGATCGGTGTGATCATGGCGTTGGCCGCCGTCGGGGTGTCCTGGCTTGAGCTGAAACGGGAGCGCGCCGAGCATCGCGAGGAGCTGAAGCGTCAGGTCGCCTTCCGCATTGAGCAGGCTGAGAAGCATCACGCGGAGTCCGTCGCCATGATTGAGCGCTTCAATGAGCGGGCCCAGAACCTCAAGTCCATGATTGCGAAGCTGCGTCGCCAGCTCGGTGCGGCGAACTCGGAGCTCAGCACCATGCGCGGCAACGCCGCCTGGCTGCGGGGCGAGGTCTCTGAGCGGCAGGCGCGCATCGACGCGCTTGAGGCGAAGATCAGCGAGCTGGAGGCGCGTCTCGTTGAGGCGGAGAAGGCCCGCGACGAGGCTCTGGAGGCCGCCAGCCTTCACGAGGCCGAGAAGCTGGAGGCTGAGGCCGAGATCGGGGCTGAAGCCTCTGAGAAGGAGCTCAGCAATGTTCTGGAGCTGCCCCGCATCCCCAGCACCGAGCGTGCTGTCGAGCTGTGGACTGGTGAGGATCCGCCGACCATGGTTGACCTCTCCCAGCTGAACATGGCTCACTACGACCAGCCCCTTGAGAACGAGGAAGAGGAAGCGCGGGCCCGTAAGCAGGCCTGAGTCACGAACTGACTCCTGGGGGGATCAGCGCCTGACCGGGCGGCATTCGCTCGCGCCACCTCAACCCATCCCCCTACCTTTCCGGATCCCCGGCTCCAACGGCCCAAACAGCCGTGGGGCCGGGGATCTGGCGTGTGCGGACTAGGCCCCGCCCGTCACGCGAGTTGGAGAGCACTGCTACCTCGGTGCCGCGTCCTGGGGGCGCATTGGGGTCTGCCGGGGCCAGAGACGGCTTCCTTGCCCCAATGGGGGATGATTATTCTGCCAATCCCAGTCGCTGAAGGATGCCTTGTGCATCGTGCTCAAGGGCAGGCAATCGGGAAGCTCCGGGTATCACAGGACCAGGCTGCTGTGCAAAGATGTGAAAAGTGGCTCCGTGCAATGAATGCTCGACAACTTGGTGCGCAGCCTTACCGCTGATCCCCCTGAGTGCGACGCTGGAGGGGCTATCGCCAACTCGCCACATGCTCTGAGCAGACACTCCTGCCGGGCATCACGCAAGAGGAGTGAACAAGAGGGATGATCAAGCACCTTCGACCCATCAAGAGCCTCTCACCCTCCCAGCCCGGCAGGATCTGCTGAATCCGCGCTGTCTGATTGTGCTCTTTCTCCTGTGTCGGCCAAAAAGACAATGCTCAACCCCTGGTGAGTCTCTAAGCCCTATGAGAAGGGGCTTAACGCCATGTAGTGGTATTGGAGCATGGGGGCTTTGCATACATCGTGGTTCATAACAAGTCTCGCTCTTGTCGAAAGTGATGTATTGTCTGGGGTGTCCCTGCCAAGCAACAAACTTGTGCTTCTCCATCGAATGAACAGGAGTTCCCATGGCTCGTGAGGTCCAAGTCTTCCTCAAGGATGATATCGACGGCACCGTCGCGGATCGCAATGTCACTTTCGCCCTTGACGGGGTCGAGTACGAAATCGACCTCAATGAAGGCAACATCGCAAAGCTGGTCAACATACTGGAGCCCTGGACCACCGCAGCCCGTCGCGTCCGTGGTTCCAAGGCTCGCTCGCGTCGTCGCGTGAACGATGGCCCCTCCACCAACGACGTTCGTGTCTGGGCGCGTTCCCAGGACCACGAGGTCAGCGACCGCGGCCGCATCCCTGCGGCGGTCATGGCCGCATACGAGGCGGCTCACTGACAATGGCATCAGGGTGGGAGCCCCACCCTGCGCCACCCACGTTGGGGGAAGGGCTGACAGCCATCCGGGGCGGGAGCTATGAGCTTCCCGCCCCGTAGGCTTTCCGCCATCCCAGTGTTCGTTTACCTCTGATTTGAGCGAGCCTCTAAGCTGGGGTGAGTGGGGTCGACGCAACTTCGTCGCGCCCCGCAGGAGGAGATAGAGAATGTTCGAAAGGTTCACTGATCGCGCACGGCGCGTTATCGTGCTGGCGCAGGATGAAGCCAAGCTGTTAAATCACAACTACATCGGCACTGAACACCTGCTGCTCGGACTGATCCATGAGGGTGAGGGCGTGGCGGCCAAGGCCCTGGAGTCGATGGATGTCTCCCTGGACGCCGTGCGCGCCCAGGTCGTGGACATCATCGGCGAGGGCCAGTCCGCCCCCTCCGGCCACATCCCCTTCACCCCGAGGGCCAAGAAGGTCCTCGAGCTCTCGCTGCGCGAGGCCCTCCAGCTCGGCCACAACTACATCGGCACCGAGCACATCCTGCTCGGCCTGCTGCGCGAGGGCGAGGGAGTCGCCGCCCAGGTCCTGACCAAGCTGGGCGCGGACCTGTCCACTGTGCGCCAGACCGTCATGCAGATGCTCTCCGGCTACGAGGGCAAGGAGACCGTCA
>CAKZJI010000146.1 GCA_936941515.1 uncultured Propionibacteriaceae bacterium | reverse complement strand
CCCTCGGCTTCAGCAGCCGTGCGAGGGACCGCAGCAGCGTTGACTTGCCGCAGCCGTTGGCCCCGACGATGGAGGTGATGGCGCCGGGCTCGACGGTGAGGTCGAGATCATCGACGATGATGCGGTCGCCGTAGCCCAGGGTTAGGCCGGCGGCGGTGAGGGAGCGTTGGGAGGTCATGGGTCTCCTGGGTTCAGTTGCGGCGCTGCCGGTTGGAGCGGATGAGAAGATAGACGAGGAATGGCGCCCCGAGCGCACCCGTGATGATCCCAACGGGGTAGCGGGTGCCGAAGGCGAACTGGCCGATCAGGTCGGAGCCCAGCACCAGAACCGCGCCGACCAGCGCCGCCGGAAACACCAGCGAGGCCGCTGATCGCGAGATGCGCGCCGCAATTGGTCCGGACATGAATGCGACGAAGGCGACTGGCCCACACGATGCCGTCGCCACCGCCACCAGGGTGACGGCTGCCACGATGGTCCAGACTCTGACGGAGAACACCCTCACGCCCAGCCCGGAGGCTGTGTCGTCGCCGAAGCGCATGGCCGCAAGCTTGCCGGAGTTCAGCCACATCAGCGGCAGTACCACGGCGCAGGTCACAGCCAGGGGGGCGACGCGGCTCCAGCTGGAGTTGTTCAGCGACCCCGTCAGCCAGCGGGTCGCGGTCTGCAGGTCCCACGAGGAGGCCAGCGACAGCGTATAGGTGACAACCGCGCCCAGCATCGACGAGATGCCGATGCCGATCAGGATCAGCCGTGTGCCCGCGAACCCGCCCTTGTAGCTGAGGGCGTAGATCGCCAGTGCCGTGCCGATGGCTGCGGCCAGGGCCAGCAGCGAGACGGTGGTGTCGCTGAGCTTCAGGATGACGATGCCGATCACCCCGGCTGCGCTGGCGCCTGCCGAGATGCCGATGATGTCCGGGGAGGCCAGCTGATTGCGCAGCAGCGTCTGAAAGGTCACACCCGCCGACCCGAAGGCCAGCCCCGCCAGCAACGCCAGGGTGGCTCGCGGCAGTCGCAGCTCACCGACGGTGAAACTAGCTCCGGGAACCTGCTTCCCGATGATCACCTGCCAGACCTCGTCTAGGCCGTAGAAGCGCTCGCCGATCATCAGCGACGCGACCCACAGCACCGCAACGAGCAGAGCCAACCCGCCGACCACCAGGGCCTGGGCTCGGGTGCGTTGTTGTCGGGCGATGCGCAGCGCGGTCACTTCCGTCACAGGGGTGGCTGTCATAGTTCACGCACCTTCTGGCGTCGCACAACCCAGATGAAGAACGGGGCCCCGATGAACGGGGTGATGATGCCGACGTCGATCTCCGAGTTCGGCATCACAACCCGACCCACGGTGTCGGAGATCAGTAACAGGCAGGAGCCGGCGACGGCGGAGAACGGCAGCAGCCAGCGATGATCGGTGCCCACCAGCAGTCTGCAGAGGTGCGGGACGACCAAACCGACGAAGGCGATGGGCCCGCAGATCGCGGTCGAGACGCCGCACAGGATCACCGCGCCCAGGGAGGCCAGCAGCCGGGTGCTCATCACGTTCTCGCCCAGCCCGGTAGCCACGTCGTCGCCGAGGGCCAAGGAGTTCAGGCCCCGGGCATACAGCAGACAGATCACCGCGCCCACCGCCAGGAACGGGGCCACCAGACCCACCCGATCCCAGGTGGCTCCCCCGATCCCGCCGATCTGCCAAAACCGAAACAGATCCATCTCCCGCACCCGCGGTAGCAGAATCGCAGAGACCAGCGACGAGAAGGCCGCTGAGGTCGCGGCCCCGGCCAGGGCCAGCTTCAACGGTGTCGCGCCCCCACGTCCCAGAGACCCGACGGTGTAGACGAACCCGGCGGCCACTGCCGAGCCCAGCACCGCCACGAACAGCGTCGCGTGGGAATTCGACAGGTGGAAGAAGCTGAGCCCGATCACCACCGCCAGGGAGGCACCCGAGAGCACGCCCAGAATGCCGGGGTCAGCCAGCGGATTGCGGGTGACGGCCTGCATCGTCGCACCGGCCATGGCCAGCGAAGCACCCACCAGCAGACCCAGGGCGGTCCGGGGGATGCGCGTCACAGCAGCAGCCTGGTCGGCGGTCTCGGAGTTTCCCAGCAGAGCGGCCAGGGCGTCGCCCAGGGAGACGTCGCGGACCCCGACGGCCAGGGACAGGACCATGACGAGCAGCAGCAGCCCGGTCAGGGCGACGAGCCAGACCAGGCGCAGCCCCGCCGAACGCTGGATGCTGCCCAGGTCCGACGGGGCGGGAGCGGTCGCAGAGGTCACTTGAGGGCTTCTGCCAGTTTGGCGAAGTACTTGTCGATGCCCCACGGGATGGACAGCGGCGACGGGTTCGCGGAGGCGGCCAGGGGATCGTTGCCCAGGAACACCATCCGGTCGTTGGCGATGGCCGGGATCCGGGAGGTCAGGGGATTCGCCTTGAGTGCGGCGATGAGATCGGTCGGATCATCAGGGCCGTACCCCAGGAAGATGTCGACGTCCTCGAAGAGCTCCGGCTTCTCAGCGGAGACCTCCACGTTGAAGGCCTCGGTCTTTGCGCTCTCGTCAACCACCACCTGCGGGGCCGGCAGTCCGTGCTCGATGAGGAAGCCGGGGCGCGGGTCGTGGCTGGTGTAGAACCCGATCTTGGACAGGTCCTCAGCGTTGGGGAAGGCGAATAGCACCTTCTTGCCCTTGAGGCCCGAGTGCTTCTCCAGTGCGGCGTTCACCTGTTCCTTGAGGGAGCTGACCAGCTTCTCACCCTCGGCGGTCATGCCCTTGGCCTGTGAGTTCAGCTTGATCATCTCGTTCATGGAGGTTCCCCAGGCCAGCTTGGGATAGGCGACGACGGGCGCGATCTTGCTCAGGGTGTCGTACTGCTCCTGGGTGATGCCCGAGTAGGCGGCCAGGATCACGTCGGGTTTGGTCTCGTTGACCTGCTCGAAGGGGATGCTGTCGGTCTCGTCGAACAGCACTGGGGTCTCAGCTCCCAGCTCGGTCAGCTTGTCTTTGACCCAGGGAAGCAGGCCATCGCCGTCGTCATCGCCCCAGGTTGCCTTGCTCATGCCGACGGGCACGATGCCGAGGGCCAGGGGGACCTCGTGGTTGGCCCAGGCGATGGTGGCGATGCGCTCCGGCTTCTTCTGGATGACGGTCTCGCCGAAGGCATGGGTGATGGTGACGGGGAAGCTGTCCCCTGGGGCGCTGCTGGAGCTGGCGTTGCCGGGGGTGCTGCTGCCGCTGTTTTGAGGAGATGTATCCTTGTTGCCGGAGCATGCCGCGACGCCAGCGGTGGCCGCTGCGCCGAGCAGCATGGCGAAACTTCTTCTTGAGAGCATGGGTTCTCCGTATCGTTTTCAAGGCAGGTAACCCACACATGCTAAGGTAAACCTAACCTTCCGACCAGGGAGTCTCGCCGGGCGTGTTGGTCACGTCGACGTCCCCTGTGGGATTCCAGGGAAGGGGTTCCTCGCCTGAGTGCTGCCCATCGGTTCGTGGGATGAGGCTTAGCCCATGGGACCCTTCAGAAGGAACGATTCTCCTGCCAAGGCCCCGTCTCCCAGCGGCTGTGGACAAGTCACACAGTGTGATCATTGGGTGACGCTCCTCTTCCCTGATTCTCCCAGCGATGGGCTGAGTACCAGGATGATGACCGCGAAGGCCGGGACCACCCACAGCGCCAGCCTCAATTCCGTGGCCTCGGACAAGGCCCCGATGAGAGGCGGGCCGACGAAGAAGCCGAGCCGTATCATCCATGTGACGATCATCAATCCGCTGCTGTGCTTCATGCCCGGCAGCTCGTCGGCGGTGTGCATGGCCGACGGAATCGCCGTCGCAATGCCCCAGCCGACGCACGCGAACCCTGCGATGGCCGTCGCAGGGGTGGGCCACAGCAGCGACGCCGCCATTCCGATGCCCGCGATCAGCGCCCCCTGCGCCGCCGCGGGTCGCGCCCCGAGGCGGGCCACCAGCGCATCGCCCGTGAAGCGACCCACCAGCTGGGCTCCCTGCAGAGCCACAAACGCCATGCCCGTCAGGAACGGGATGACGTCGAACTGACGGTCCAGGTAGATCGCGCCCCAGGTTGCGCCGGT
>CAKZJI010000145.1 GCA_936941515.1 uncultured Propionibacteriaceae bacterium | reverse complement strand
AGGGTGGCGACGGTGCGGGCTGAGGTCACCACGGACCAGTCGACCTGTCCCGGATCCACCCGTTCCACGAGGACCCGGCGACGCTGCACCGGGCTGGCGGTCACCTCTAGGCCATGGGCCTGCAGGGCCTCGGAGAGCCTCCCCGGCTCACGCGGCAGGAACACCCGCGTCCCGGCCTCCGCCGGCCACAGCGATGCATCATCGTGGAACTCCTCCAGCCGGGAGGCCCGGGAGGCATGGAGGTGCGTCACACTGGCAGCGCCGTCTGCGAGCAGTGTGGCGGCTGCCTGTCTCCCGGCTCCGCGGGTGAGTGGCAGCCTCGTCTGCAGTTCTCGTGCCCCATCCGGTGAGAACACCCCGGCACGGAGCTCTCCAGCGCCCAGGGCCGCTATTGGAGCGGCACATCCACCGCCGAGGGCGGCCAGAACGGCCCGCTCCTCGGTGACGGCTAGGCGCGTCGCGGGATCGTCGAGGACCGTCAGAACAGCCAGGGTCTCCTCGTCGTCGCTGCGGCATTCGACGGCGAGCGCCCCCTGACCGGGCGCGGGAAGCAGCGGCAGTTCCTCCGTGATCCGCCCCCCCAACCCGAGGCGACGCAGCCCTGCAGCGGCCAGAACCACTGCATCCAGGTCACCGGAGGCGACCCGGGCCAGGCGCGTGTCGATATTGCCTCGGATGTCGACGAAGTCCACATCGGGTCTCAGCGCACGGAGCTGGGCGACGCGACGGGGCGACCCCGTCCCTACCCGGGCCCCGGCGGGCAGCTGTGTGAGACGCAGCCCATCCCGGGAGCACAGCGCGTCCAGCGGCGACTCCCGTTCCGGGATCGCGGCGATCACGAGTCCCGGCACGGGCTCGACCGGAAGGTCCTTCAGGGAGTGGACGGCGAAGTCCACCTCTCCTCGCAGCAGCGCGGAGCGCAGTTCCGCGGCGAAGACTCCCAGCCCTGAGAGCTGCTTCAGGGAGCCTCGTTCCCGGTCACCCCGGGTGCGCACCGGCATCAGCTCCACGTCATGTCCCAGTCGGCGAAGCCGATCCGCCACCCAGGTGGACTGGGTCATCGCCAGAGTTGAGGCGCGACTACCGAGTCTCACGATGCCGCCTCCAACCCCGAGGCGATGGCGGCCTCAATCCCGTTCCCAGCCACCCACGCACCCACGGCATGCACTCCTGGGGGAAGGGCCTCCCGCATTCTCGACCGCTCAGCCGGTTGCAGGCTTCGCGGCACAGCGGGCCAGCGCACCACCGAGAAGTCGACGGCGGTCAGCTCGCGTCCAAGCAGCAGCGATGCGTCACTCAGCACTTGGTCTCGGCTCGGGTTGGCATCGGGTGCGTAGCTCAGCCGGAGGATCCCGGCGCCACCACGGCTCCAGGCCCACTTCGCGGAATAGTGTGTCAGGGCCCGCGCGGCCAGTCCCGGGATGGCCTGGCCCAGCAGCACCCCTGAGCCGACGGGCGCATCCTCCAGATCCTCGGGTCTGACGGCCACGACGGCGCTGACCGCGACACTCGTCGCCGGCACGTTCGCTCTCACCCCCACCTGCTCCAGCAGCGCAGCCGCTGGGCGCGCAGGGCAGGCCAGCACGACCCGGTCTGCCTCCCAGCTCCGCCCATCCGCCAGGACCCGCCAGCCCGGTTCAAGCCGTTCGGCCCTGCACCTCAGCCGGAGTTCGCCGCCATGGGACCGAATGTCATCGACCAGGGCATCCACCAGCGCGATCATCCCCCCCACGGGCTGGGCGACGCTCGATCGAACTCCCCGCGCGGCTGAAACCTTTGAGTAGAGGGAACCCGGGCCGCGTAGTTGCGGGGCGAACTGAGCCAGCGGCATGCGTTCGGGAGGCATCCCGTAGACCCCTCGGGTCAGGGGTGAGACCAGCCGTTCGGCGACGGCTGTCCCCATGCGGGCCGCCACGAGCTCCCCGACGGTCTCAGCCTCGGTGCCCACCGCGTCGGGAAGCGCGGGTTCGGCCCGGGCGAAGGCCAGCTCTGCCTCGTCTAGCGCAGCAGCCAGCGCTGGATCGTCGGGGCTGGCTGGGATTCCCAGCACACCGTCGGCACCGGGCCAGGACTGCGTGGGCGACCAGCGGATGTGCGGCCCGCCCTGCGGCTCTGCGACGTCAAGGCCAAGGGTCGCGCACAGTTCGTCGGCGACGCCGAGCCTGCGGGCAAAGGCCTCCGCTCCCCCGTCAATCCGCTGACCCGCGATCTCCAGGGGCGCTACCATGCCACCTGGCCGGTCCGAGGCCTCCAGCACCACCACCTGCTCACCTGAGCGGGCCAGCCGGTGGGCGGCTGCCAGCCCGGCGATTCCCGCTCCGACCACGACAGCGCTCATAGCTCATGCACCAGCGCAACCAGATCTGTCAGCACCGCGGGGTCAGTGTCGGGAGGCACTCCATGCCCCAGGTTCACGATATGGGCGGGCGCGGCCCGTCCCCGGTCAACGACCTCGCGGGCATGGGCGGCCAGGTTGTCCCATCCGGCTGACAGGCGTGCCGGGTCGATGTTGCCCTGCAGCACCCTGTCGGGAAGCCGCCGGGCGGCCTCGTCCAGGGGGGTTCGGTAGTCGATGCCGACTGCCTCCGAGTCGCATCGCCCGAAGGCCTCCAGCAGGTGCCCCGTCCCGGTGCCGAAGTGGATGCGGGGCACCTCGACGGACTGCAGGACCAGCTGCGAGTAGGGTGCGACGCGCGTGGCGTAGTCCGTCTCGGTCAGCGCCCCCGCCCACGAGTCGAAGAGCTGCACCGCCGTGGCGCCGCCTGAGACCTGCAGTCGCAGGAAGTCGGCCGACAGCTCCGCGCACCACGTGAGCAGGCGATCCCAGGCCTGGGGCTCGGCCTGCATGAAGGAGCGGGCAGCCAGATGATCACGTGACCCCTGGCCCTCGACCAGGTAGGCGGCCAGGGTGAATGGCGCGCCGGCGAAGCCGATGACGGGGGTGGCGGCTCCCAGCTCCTCGACAACGAGGCCGACGGCGTGCGTGATGGCATCTCCGTCGCCGATCCTCCGGGACGTCAGGGCATCGACGTCAGCCACGCGACGGATCGGCTCTGCGAACACCGGACCGATCCCGGCGGTGATGGATACCTCGACTCCCGCCAGCGCCAGGGGAACCATGATGTCGGAGAAGAACACGGCGGCGTCGACACCATGTCGGCGGACTGGTTGACACGTGATCTCGGCTGTCAACTCAGGCTGAAGGCATGCCTCCAGCATGGGGACGCCGCGTCTCAGGTTCCGGTATTCTGGCAGGGATCGCCCCGCCTGCCTCATGAACCAGATCGGCAGCCGATCCGGCCGCACACCCGACAGGGCGGCCATCAGAGGAGGCGAGGCGCTGTTTGTCATGGGGTGATTCTGCCTCATCAGCAGAAATCTGGTTCACTGGACCCACTGTGACTTTGCGCATCCTCTCTGTGAAACACGACCAGCATGGTCTGATCGAGGTCCAGCGCGTATCTCAACATACGGACAGTCTGTCCGCTTCTTTGAAGCGCACTGTCGGCGTGGAGGGCGTGCTGACCTTGGCCACCTGCAACCGCGTTGAGTTCGTGGTAGATGCCGCCGAAGTGCCCGAGTCGCACCTACGGCTGCGGCTCGCCCGGGAACTCGACGCACCCCCTGACTGGACTGTGCATGAGGGCGACTCTGCACTGGAGCATCTGTTCCGAGTCGCCTCGGGCCTGGCTTCCATGGTTGTCGGGGAGCGGGAGATCGCCGGACAGCTGAGGCGGGCGTTGAAAGAAGCCCAGGAGACCGGTCAGGCCTCCGGAACCTTAACCACGGTTGTCAACGCCGCGCTGCGCACTGCACGGCGGGTCGGCGCAGAGACGCGACTCCAGGACTCCGGCCGCTCCGTGGTCTCGGTGGGCTTGGACATGACCGGCATCACCGACTGGGCCAGCCAGCGCGTGCTGCTGAT
>CAKZJI010000144.1 GCA_936941515.1 uncultured Propionibacteriaceae bacterium | reverse complement strand
GCATCAAGGACAAGGCCATGGTCGTCGCAGAGGTCCGCGCCCTGCACATCGGACCCGATGGGCTGATCATGATGGAGACCTTCAAACCGACGGCATAATCACACAGCAGAAAACCCCAGGCCATTCACGAGACGCGCGGTCAACTGTCACCACACCGTGAAATCTGGGCCACCTTCTGCTTTGATTTCAGCAGCCCCAGACCCTATGACCAAAAGTAGGACACGCCTGCTGGATTCTGATACCCGTAGCCCCTCCAGAGAGACCATTGGCCACCACGCGCAAATTCCCCCTGACAAGGGATTTTCTCTCTGCGGAATATTTGCTCCAGCAAACCTCATAACGAGTCCGCGCACTGAGTCGTCTGACAGGAGCCATCGTTCTTCGAATCAACTTCTGGGGACAGTTCGTTGACGCGAGGACGTATCTCATTGCCCCTGGAGCCGCTCCGGTTTAACGTTGCAGCACAGAGTGCAGCAACAGAGCTCGAACTCAACACACAAGGAGCAGCAATGAGGCATCTCACTCAAGGCCATTTCAAAAAACTGGCGTCCCTACTCACAACTGGCCTGGTTGCGGCAAGCCTGGCTTTTATCGGGTCATCCGACGCTCACGCCGATTTCGCACAGCCGCCAGATGGCGAGGAACAGGCCCAGCAGGCGGCGCAGGCATGGCAGGAGAACGCACCAGCCCAGTCCGAGGATTCCCCACAGAGCAATGAGGAAGCCACTGTCCCCCTGCTCGCGAGCTCGGGTCATAAGAGGATCAGCAGCTACCGGGGCAGCTTTCTGATGTGGGCCCGGGAGAACGTCGAATTCACCTACGCCAACGGACACGTCACCTGGAGCTCTGGATATCAGGAAAGCGGAGCTGTCTTCCCCAACAATGTTGAGAACAATGGCACCTCCCTGGCGTATGCGAGCAGCGCAGAGCACCGCTGGCGGGGAAGCTACACCGTCGGAGCAGGCGTCCCCACCCCGTGGGGAAAAGCCAACGTATACAGCGCCACCTCCACCATCTCGACCACCGTTCGAGGTAACGGCTCATGGACCTCACAGTGGACCGATCGATGACGACCCTTCGCATCACCGATCTCAGAAAGCGGTTCCAGACGGAGGTGCTTCGCGGGGTCAATCTGATCGCAGGAGGGGGAAGCGTGACCGCGATCCTGGGGGAGAACGGATCGGGCAAGACCACCCTGCTGACTTGCCTGCTGGGATTGCAGCAGCATGCGGGATCGGTTGACATCCTGGGTGGGGAGGGCAAAGCCCTCCCCACCCAGGGCTCGACCTTCGGGGTGCTGGATCGGTTTCTGCTGTATCCGCGCTGGACGGTCAAGGCAAACGTCAACTATTTCCTAAACGACCCCAAGGCACTCGACCATCAGAGCGTGACTTCGCTGGTCCCCCGCTCATGGAGCAGGGCACGGGCTGGAACCCTGTCGACCGGCCAGGTGAAGCTGGTGATGCTTGGCATCGCCTTCGCTTCATCGGCCCCGGTGGTGGTGCTCGACGAATTCGTCAACGGGCTCGACGAGAGCGCCCGGCAGACAGCGAAAGCGCACATTCTCCAGGCCCAACGGGAGGGGCGCATCATCATCGCCACCGGGCACGACCTGGCCATCTTGGAGGAGGTCGCCACCCACACCTACATCCTGCAACAGGGGCAGCTGACAGATGTGACGCCGGAGATCCACGGGGGACGGAGCATGAGGGAGGTATATCGTGAGCGTCTGGTCTGAGATCCGACGAGAGCTCCAGTGGGCCTGGCATTCCCTGATGTTTCACCTCACTGCGGCAGCGGCCATCTTGTTCGGGATATGGATGTACCATTCTGCCGTCACCGAACAGACAAATACGAAAAAGGAGTTCGCCTCTTCTCTCGCACATTCCGCTGCAATAGGTGAGAGCTTGGAGGATGCCTTGTCCCATCCCCTTGAGATCACCGTGACACCCGACGGGAGGCAGCTGATCCACAATCCCCTCAGATACAGTTACGAGGCTCTGACCCAGGCTGCGAGTGTGCTATCTGCCCCAGGGATGGTGTCGAACACCCTCTCCACCGCCTGCTTTCTCCTGATCCCCTTCGCAGGCTTCGCCGTCGGCATGGCGTCCGCATCACACGATCTGCGCAGCGGCGGGATTGTGCTGCGCTGGCCGCAGACCACGCAGGGAGCGTTCCTGACCTCGAAGATCACCATGGGGGTGGTGCTGATGCTCGCCCTGGTTGCAGTCGGCAGCCTGACATCCTGCATCCTGGGCGCTTTCTGGGGCGGCGCTGACACAACCTATCCCCCAGCCCCGGCACCATCCCTGCTGCATCTGTTGGCGCTTGCGGGCTTCGCGGTACTGATAGGAGCCGTCTTCATCCTGTTCGGCCTGTTGGTGGGGTCCATCTTCACGGAGCGCATCATTCCGCTGGTGACGTTCTTTGGGCTGTACTACTTGATTCCCCTGTTCGGCGAGTGGGACCCGCGGCAATGGATCACCGCCAGCGGAAAACACGTGATCCACTACGTAGGCGGCCTCCAGATACCGGAGGCGAAGGACGCCCTTCTGCCCAGCATGCTGCTGCTGGCCATGGCAGCCCTGTCGCTGGCCGGGGTGCTCATGATGTGGGGGTGGCGCAGCAAGATGCCGACGCGCGGCGTCACATAACGAAGCCCAACAGTCGGGATGCTCAACGGTCCCGAGCACCACGGACCTGAGAAAAGTAGTACTTTTGGCCGACACAAGAAGGGTTTCGAGGGGGCGATGCGGTAGTTAAGGTGGATGCATCCCCGTCCTAAAAACGTTTCAGTTAGGATTTCTCATGAATCGTTTCACATCGTCCCGGGTGTCCCGACGCTCCTTCGGCGCCCTGTGTCTCTCAACCGCGGCTGTGGCAACGGCAGCCGGGATTGCTCACGCTGCTGACGAGCCCACGCCAGCCCCCAGCCCCACACCGGAGGCAGCCGCCGGCTCCCGCCTGGTGAAACCCGTCGAAGGCGGCCTGCGCCTGGACTCCCCCGAGTTCGGCCGCCTCTACGGGCCCGGCGTATTCACCATGACCTCTCTGCACAACACGGTCCTCGGTGTGGAGCAGGGTACAGAGAAGATGGTCTCCAACCGATTCCGCGCCACCATCAAGGGTAATCTGCAGAAGCTACGGATATATTGGCCCGCTGGCACAAATTACGCCAAGGGCAATGGTGGGCGCATCAGCATCACGGTGCTGCCGGACGACGGCAGCGACGCGCACCTGCCTAACTTCAGCGCCAAGCCCCTGGCCACAGCCACCTTTGTTCCGGGGCTGCCGAAGAGCTCGACCTCTCTGTTGCCCGAGATCACGTTTGAGTCCAGCCCGCTCCCGCTGACTGCGGGTGAGCTATATCACGTGACGCTGCAGAATGTCGATCCCAAGCCTGGCGAGAACTTCATCAGCAGCAACAATGCCGCCACCAAGAAGGAGCTGGGGCAGCCCTGCCGGTGGCTCAACTCCACGGACTGGTCCGTGCTCTGGGGCAGCCGCCCTGCGGGCTCGAAGGGCGCCTGGAAGTGGAACAACTTCACCATTGACGGCCAGGGGGTCAACCTGATGGTCCCCATCATGCAGCTGACGACGGCCGACGGCGCCACCCAGGGCGTCTCCGACCTGGAAAGCGGCAGCGTTGACATCCCGAAGGATCAGAGAGCCTACGAGGCGACCAAAGACAAGCCCGTCCGCGAGCAGTTCAAGCCCTCCGCTGATAAGAAGATCGGCGGCCTGTCCGTGGCGACAGTGGCGACTGCTGCAGGCAAACTGCGCTGGCGCCTGATGGAGGGCAGCACCGAGCTGGCCTCGGGCACGATCGAACAGCCCACTCCCAATTACAAGCAGTACCCTGTTTCCAACTACATGATCACCAATTTCACCTGGTATGACGTAGACTTCGGCAAAGACGTAACGCTCAAAGCCGGCGGCACCTACGACCTGGAGTTCGTCCCAGAGGGAGGAAGTCGCTGGAAGTTCGCAGCCCACAAGAACGGCTCAAGCAATGGCTTCACCTGGCCAGTGGCCTTCACCGAATCCCAGGCCCAGCACCTGCAGGGCGGCAAGTGGGTGAATACGAATTTCAGAAAGTACCAAGAGCCAGCAGCGGGAGCCAACTGGCCCGTGGTGCTACACGTGGCCCCGTAAAAAGGTTCCCTCCATAGGACTCACCGTATAGAGGGTGCCTGGTGGCCATTCAGCTGATTGGCCACCAGGCACCCTCTGATTTCCTCTCCTTCGTCAGGAGCCGTGGGAGATGCCTCAGTCCTCCGGAGGACGGCGACGCCAGCCCGTGCCGCCCTCCTGCCACGGCTGGGGGCCGCTCAGCGGCCGGTAGTTGACGCCTGCCGCGTCGAAACGCCTCATATGCTCGGTGAGCCGCGCACTGAAGTCCTCGAAGTCGCGGTCACCGGCCTTCGACCATGCCACCTCGGCCAGCGCGCACCCCCTGGGCCAGGCCGCATACTGCATGGCGCGGTAGGTGGGCAGGAACTCCGACCACAGCTGGAACTGGGTGCCCAGGATATGACCGGCGGCCTCCGGGGTGACGCCCTCCAGGGGATCGAAGCTGTAGGCCTTCTCCAGGGTCGTGATGTCACCCTGCCCGTAGGGCTCCTCACGCAGGTCGGACTGGTAGAAGTCGAAGTAGGTGTGGGTGCTGGGGCTCATGATCACATCCATGCCCAGCCCGGCTGCCCTGACCCCGCACTCGGCGGTGGTCCATGACTGGCAGACCATCCCGGGGACTGCGCCTTCCGCGATGACCTCCTCCCACCCGATGGGCGTCACGCCACGCTCGGTCAGCCAGTCCCGCATGTGGAGGGTGAACCACCGCTGGATCGACTTCACATCCTCAACGCCGAACCCCTTGGCCCGCGCCGCGACCTCCTCAGAGGCCTCCCACTGGGCAGTCGGCACCTCGTCGCCGCCGATGTGGACGAACCGGGCTCCCGTCGCGTCGATGAGCCGAGCCCAGATGTCGTGGACGAAGTCCAGGGCCTCCGGTGAGAAGTTCAGCACGTTCTCAAAAATCTGCGGGTAGTGGGCCACCCCCTCCAGCGCACTGGGGTCGGTGGCGAACTGCGGGTAGGCGGACAGCACCGCGGTGGCGTGGCCGGGGAAGTCGATCTCGGGGACAATCTCAATGCCGCGTTCCCGTGCGTATTCGGCGACGGCGCGGATCTGGTCGAGGGTGTAGTAGCCGCCATGAGGGGTTCCGTCGTCTCCCCACACCCGGTTCGACGTCTTGGATCGCCAGCTTGCCTTCTCCGCCAGCAACGGATATTCATCCACTGCGACACGCCACCCCTGGTCGTCGCTG
>CAKZJI010000143.1 GCA_936941515.1 uncultured Propionibacteriaceae bacterium | reverse complement strand
CGGTTTCGCGGGAACCCGGCTGATCCTGATCGGCATCGGTGTTTCGTCGATGCTGGGGGCGGTGGTCACCTACACTCTCGCGCAGGCATCCGCGTGGGACCTGCAGGTCGCGACCCGCTGGCTGACCGGATCGCTCAACAGCGCGGGGTGGCCGAGGGTGGCGCCGCTCGCCGCCACCTGCGCGGTGATCCTGCCGTCGATGTGGGTGAACTCCAGCAAGCTGGCAGCGATGCGTTTCGGCGACGACACCGCCTCCGGGTTGGGCGTGAAGGTGTTCTCCGTGCGGGTCTGGACCATCGTCGCGGCCGTCACCCTCGTGGCCGTCGCGACCGCCTCCTGCGGGCCGATCGCGTTCGTCGCGTTCATGTCCGGGCCGATAGCGGCGCGGATCAGCCGCTCCGCCTCCTCCCTGGTGCTGCCGGCCTCCCTGGTCGGCGCGATCCTGGTGCTGGCCTCCGACCTGATCGGTCAGTTCGCCTTCGGCGCCCGCTATCCCGTCGGCATCATCACTGGTGCTCTCGGCGCCCCGTTCCTCGTCTACCTCCTCATCCGCTCCAACCGGCAGCGCCGGAACTGACCCCCGGAGACCCAGTGACCGCGAACCATTCCCTCACAGCCGTCGGACTCGGGCTCGCCTACGGCGACCGCACCGTCATCGACAACCTCGACCTGACCGTCAAACCCGGGGCCATCACCTCCATCGTCGGCGCCAACGGCTGCGGCAAGTCCACGCTGCTGCGTTCCCTCGCCCGGCTGCTGCAACCCAGGCGCGGACAGGTACTCCTCGACGGCAAATCCCTCCACGAACAGCCGACCAAGGAGATCGCGAAGGTCCTGGGCCTGCTGCCGCAGTCGCCGACCGCCCCGGAGGGCATCGTCGTCGCCGACCTCGTGGGTCGCGGGCGCCACCCCCACCAGGGGATGCTCGGGAGGTGGAGCCCCCGCGACTACGAGGTGGTGGCGGAATCCCTCGCCGCCACCGACACCACCGAGCTGGCCGACCGTCCCGTCGACGAGTTGTCGGGCGGTCAACGGCAGCGCGTGTGGATCGCGATGGCGTTGGCGCAGGAAACCGACGTCCTGCTGCTGGATGAACCCACCACTTACCTCGATGTCGCGAACCAGCTCGAGGTGCTCGACCTGCTGATCGACCTCAACGCCAGGAGGGGAACCACGGTCGTGATGGTGCTGCACGACCTCGGGCTGGCGGCCCGCTACTCCGACGAGCTCATCGCGATGCGCTCCGGAAGCATCCTGGCGCAGGGCACCCCGTCGGATGTGGTGACGGAGGAGACGGTGCGGGAGGTGTTCGGGATCTCCTCGAAGGTGGTGCCGGACCCCGTCTCCGGGGCGCCGCTGGTGATGCCCATCGGCCGGCACCGGGTGAAGGGGGAGTGACGCGGGCAGCTTCGCAGGTCGTCGTCCCGTCGTCCGGTTCGCCTGCCTTGCCGCCGCTCGCCTGTCCTGGTCCGGGTTCGCTTGCCTTGTGGTCGTTTGCTTGCGCTACAGCGCTGGTGAATGACGTGTAGGCAGGCGAAAGGGGCGCGGCATCGCCGTTGGGCGGACGGGGTGGGTACAATTTGCCCAACCTGATGTGTCGTCCGGGCTCAATGAGGAGAGACGAGGTCCACTGTGTTGAGGTCGTTGATTCGCGGGATGGCTGTCGTGACCGTCGTTATCGTCGCTGTCCTCTCCTACTTCCAACTGTCGCTTGTGGAGCAGGAGTACCCCCTGGGGACGGATCGTTCCGGGACAATCCTCTTCAGCAGTTCCAATCTGGCCAAGGAACAGATCTTGGACGGAATTCAGGAAATCAGTCGCAATCATGACATCGATGTCTATCTGGGGGCTCCCAGTAAGGATGATCCGTTCCATGGGTTGGATCTTTACGCACTGGGTGACAGGCAGCCGGCCGGCGCCACGGACATTGTCTGGATTGATTTCCTCAGGCACGGCAAGCTGTATCCGGCGAAGGAGCTGGGAGACACCAATCTCTCGGCGGTCTATGCCCTGAAAGGCCCGGCGGCCGGGGTCGAGGCATTTGAACGATGGGCACAGGACAACGGTGCGACCGTTTCTTGGACCCAGGGAGGCCCGTTGGCGATGTTCGCCGCAGGTCTCGTCTACGGAGGTGCGGGGAGCCCGCTGATCGCGCTGGCGGTGCTGGGCGTCACCGTGGTGCTGGCCTGGTATGCGGCGCGTGCCGAATCACGTGCCGTCAGGCTGCTGGCGGGCACTTCGGATCTACGGATCCAGGCGCAGGACATGCTCGGATGGCTGCGTTTGGCGGTACCTATCGCGCTGATGGGCGTGCTGCTTCTGGGAATACTGTTCGGTGTTCTCAAGGGATTCGGCGGTGCGCTGGCCCTGATCGCGGTCGTCGGACTGTACCTTTGCCTGCTGGGTGGGATTTCTGTTGTCTTCGGGGTGGTTGCATCCCTGGTCACCGCGCCATCGGTCAAATCACTGGCCCTGCGACGACCTCCGGAGGCCAGGTTCGAGTTCCCCAGTCAACTCCTCAAGGCTGTGGCCCTGACCCTTGGGTTGGCCGCCCTGCCGGCCATGCTGTGGCAGGTGAATTCGTCTCTCGATCAGGCCGATATCCAGGGCAGGGCGATGCCGCTGAAAGGCTACGTCTCCCAAGCGGTCGGGGGGCTCACCAATGAGGAATTCGAGAACAGCATCGGCGTCCTTGGCCGCTTCGTGGGTGCCGTTGACGAGACCGGCACCGTGGCATATGCCTCCATTGTGAACAGGGAGGATCCCGGCCCCGAATTCTCCGCCGAAGGGTTCGACGGTTTGGCCGTGATAAACAAGAAATATGCGGAAGAACTCGGTCTGGGGCTTGTCCCGGGGCAGGGAAGAAGGACCTTGGTCCCGGTGCCCGGGGAAACCGTGGAAAGGCTTCTGAAATCTTTGGAGGGACGGAACGTCGGTGGGATCTCCGGGAGAGTCGGAAAACAGAATGCCACAGCTCTCGAAAATGGACTCACCGCCTACCGTTTCGAAGATTCTGAGGGGATCATCGCACCCACCGGAAGCGGATTGGGTTTCAAACGGTCCAAGCGTCCCCTGCTGCTGGTCTCGGAACGGATCACCGCGAGCTTCAACGACGACGCCATCGTGTCTGCCATGACCAACGGGGAAATCATGTTCGGTGACACCGGGGTGCTGGAACAGAAAGCCCGGGAGCTCGGGGTGACGAGCATGCTCCTGAGCCGCAGCCGGGTCACCGATTCCGCGTTGCTGTCCGCACAGTTCGCCAACCAGACAGCGTTGACCACCGGCACCACCATCGTGATCCTGCTGGCCGCCATAGCCGTGAGCGGCTGGTTGTCCGCCCGGGTCTATGCCACCAACAATGCGCGATTCATCTACCCCATGCTGACCTATGGACGCGGCTGGTGGAGCGTACTCAGAAACCGGATTATCATTGAAGGTGTGATCATCGTATTGACCTTCGTGATCGTGTCGATCGCCTATTTGGCATTTGGCCTGTCCTGGTCGCCCATCCTAATGCTCGGGGTCTTGGTCTATCTCCTATATTCCGGATTGTGTCATCAACGAGCGGCATTCAACGTCGTTGCTCGAGTCACCCAACGAGCCCACTGAACTCAGGAACATCATGCGGATAACAGCCCACGACATCAATTTCACGATCGATTCCCGTACCATTCTCGATGGTGTTTCGCTCGATGTTCCATCCGGAACCGCGATGGCGCTCACCGGCCCCAGTGGCTCGGGCAAGACGACGTTGCTCAACTGCCTCAGCCTGCTTCTTCCGGTCAGCCGGGGGGAGATCTTGATCGACGGCACCGAGGTGACGCGCCTGTCGGAGGGGCGACGGCGACGGTTCTGGCGCGACAGTGCCGCATTCGTTTTCCAGGACTACGGGTTGGTGCCGGATGAGAGCGTCGGGTTCAACGTCTGCATGGAATCCTCCCCGCTGTTCCGCAAACCGAAGAAGTGGGGGGCCGGGGTGGAGGACGCGCTCAACAGGGTGGGCCTGACAGGCCGGGCCTCCGAGCAGGTCGCCAAGCTCAGCGGTGGGGAACGGCAGCGGGTCGGTATTGCGCGCGCGATCCACAAGAGGGCCAAGGTCATCTTCGCCGACGAACCCACCGCCTCACTGGACGCGGGCAACCGGCAGATCGTCCACGACCTGCTGCTGGGCGAGAAGGCCCGCGGGGCGACCATCGTCATCTCCACCCATGACGATCGCCTTTCGTCCGCCTGTGACGTGGTGTTCCGCCTGGCCTCCTCCGAGCCCGAGCCGGATCGCCTGCCGAAGCGCGGTTTGTCTGCTCTGTAGAGCGAGAGGTGGGAATGCCGGTTCAGGGACACCGCTCCTGGAGCTCCTTGAAATTGCGGTGGGCCAGTTTACGAGTGGGTGAGGCGCTCATGTGGTGGCTCAATCGGCTGTGAGAGCGGGGCGTCTACTGTGGGGGCATGACCGCACATGCCGTCACCCGTCACGAAATCTTCCAGACCAGCCTCATCTCCGCCCTCGTCCAGGGCGTCTACGAGGACGAGATGACCCTGGCCGAGCTCCTCGGCCACGGTTCCTTCGGCATCAGCACCTTCAACGGGCTCGACGGCGAGATGATCATCCTGGGTGGTGTCTGCTACCGACTGCGCGGTGACGGGTCCGTGACCGTGCCCGAGTTGACGGAACGCACCCCCTACGCCGTCGTGACCAATTTCGTGCCGAGCCTGGGACGCTCCGTGACGGGACCGATGACCCGGGAGGAGTTCTCCCGGGCCATCGACGCCTTCGTGCCGAGCTCGAACTACATGTACGCGCTGCGGGTGACCGGCCGATTCGCATGGGCGAGCGCACGCACGGTGACGAAACAGGACCGTCCCTACCGGCCCATGGTCGAGGCCACCGACGGCGAGGAGGTCGCCCGCCACGAGGACTTCAACGGGACGATCGCCGGTTTCCGCACACCCCTGTACGAGTCGGGCATCTCGGTGGCAGGCTGCCACGCCCACATCATCGACGACGACCGCACCTGGGGTGGACACCTGGTGGATTTCGTCCTGGAGGAGGGCGAGGCCGAACTGTGCCTGGGCACCGACTTCCGCATGCGGCTGCCTTTGACCGAGGAGTTCCGCACCGCCGATCTGTCGGAGGACAAGACCGAGGAGATCCGCCGGGTCGAGCATCACTGAAACGTCGCCTCGCCTTTTCCCGAGGTGCGAGGCCGGATCGCGGCCCGCGTCATGTGACCTGATGGAGTGCTACACGTTTTGTGGGAAGTGACGAAAAACTGGAGTGCTATGGGTTTTGTGGACACTGTTGAAAAATGGGATTTCTAGGCTGC
>CAKZJI010000142.1 GCA_936941515.1 uncultured Propionibacteriaceae bacterium | reverse complement strand
TCGACCTCGGAGGCGGAACCTTCGACGTCTCGCTGCTCGAGGTGGGCAAGGACCCCGAGGACGGCTTCTCCACCATCCAGGTGCGCGCCACCTCCGGTGACAACAAGCTCGGTGGCGACGACTGGGACAACCGCATCGTCGAGCACCTCATCAACAAGGTGAAGAGCGAGTCCGGCGTCGACCTGAGCAAGGACAAGATCGCCATGCAGCGTCTGCGTGACGCCGCGGAGCAGGCGAAGAAGGAGCTGTCGAGCTCGACCTCGACGAACATCTCCCTCCAGTACCTGTCGATGGGCGAGAACGGCCCGATCCACGTCGACGAGACGATCACGCGTGCTCAGTTCGAGCAGATGACGAAGGACCTGCTCGAGCGCTTGAAGAAGCCGTTCGAGAACGTCATCAAGGATGCGGGCGTCAAGATCTCCGACATCGACCACGTCGTCCTCGTCGGTGGCTCGACCCGCATGCCGGCCGTCTCGGACGTCGTCAAGGAGCTCACGGGCGGCTATGGCGCGCACGGCACAATCGAGGCGGTTGGAACTCAGCAGGCGATGATGCAGGCCATCGGCTGCACCCGCCCCGGCGGGCACGTCGGCTATGTTGGCGTCTCCCACGACGTGTCCCTGGACGGTCAGCAGCTGTTCTTCTCCGAGATCAACCTCCTGGGAGGGCCGGCCCCCGTGCGTCGCTTCCTGCCAGACCTGATCGACCGAATCCTCGCGGGCAAGATCAACCCGGGAAGGGTCTTCACCATGCGCCTTCCCCTGGAGCAGGCCGCCGACGGCTACCAGGCCATGGACGAGCGCCGCGCCATCAAGGTCTTCCTGCGCACCTGGGAGTGAGAGGCCTCACCGCCCACGAGCCCGGACAGGGTTCGTGGGCTTCCTCGGGGGCTCATTGAGGACGCCTATCCTCTGATGAGTGTCGGGATCAAGTGGGTCAGGCCATCAACCACCGTCTCATCCTGACACGGATGGCATTCCCCTGTGGCACGGACCATCGGACAGGGGAATCACCTCATGGGCAAGGCATAGACTCCGCCCAGCTCAAAGCCAGACAGAGCCTGTCCAATGTTCATGTACCGAACGAAAGGACTCACATGAACAAGGTCGCCAAGATAGCCCTGGGCGGGGTCGCCGCCGTCGCTCTGGTCGGGGGCGGCATCGGGCTGGCACGCGCCACCAGCGGCACCGAGGGCGCGACCTCCTCCACTCCAAGCGCCTCGTCGTCCGTCTCAGTCGTCGCACCGGGCGAGCAGCACCAAGGCGGGCAGATGCCAGGTGGCCAGCCCCCTGCAGATGGGCAGATGCCTCCCGGGGGACCCGGAGGCGGCATGGCCCAAGACCTGGCGACGACTCTCGGCATCGATGCGGACAAGGTGAAGACCGCCTTGGAGGAGCTGCACACCGAGAGCAAGAACGGCCAGCCCATGCATCCCGGCAGCGCTGACTTCGCCTCGGCTCTGGCCTCCAAGCTGGGGCTCGACGAGGCCACCGTCACCGAGGCCCTCGGCAAACTCACTCCGCCGGAGCCCCCTCAGGGCGGGCAGCCGGGACACAACGGTCAGCCGGGGAACGGGAGCCAGCAGGGGCAGCCCGGCCAGCAGGACCAGGCTCCGGGAAGCGCGTCCTCGGCAACCCCCAAGAAGGATGCGTAGGAGAATCTCTCACACAGACCCCAAGCAACCCGGCTGCGAGCATTCGGTGGCGCCGCCCCTTTCCTGAGCGGCGCCACCGATGTCGTCACACGTCGTACGTGAGCACCAGCTGCTTGGTGTATTCATGCCGTTCCTCGTCAAAGACGGAGTCACGGTCGAACTGGTCGACGATGCATCCGTTTTGCATGACCATCACGTGGTCGCTGATGAACTGCACCGAGCTGAGGTCATGTGAGATGAACAGGAAGGACAGCCCAAGCTGGTCTTGAAGGTCCTTCAGCAGATTCAGCACACGCGCCTGGGTTGACACGTCGAGGCTGGCGGTCGGCTCGTCGAGCACGATGAACTCTGGTTCGACGCTGATGGCCCGGGCGATGGCCGCACGTTGCAGCTCACCGCCACTCAACTCCGCCGGCTTGCGATCCAGGTAGTCGGCTGGGAGCCGGGCGAGCTCAAGCAGTCCCTCCGCAACCTGCCGTGGGCTCTTGGCCTCCGGCAGGAACGACGGAGCCTCTCTGCGCTGGCAGTGCAGCGGTTCCATAAGGGAGTCCATGATGGTCAGCCGGTCATTGAAGGAGGCCACCGGGTTCTGCATGACGACCTGCATTCGCTGACGGGCCGTCCTCAGCTCCTTGCCCTGTAGACGCTCCAGAGGATCGCCATGAAGCAGGATCGTCCCCGAGTTGGCCTTCTCCAGGGTCAGCACGCACCGCGCCAGCGTTGACTTGCCGCTGCCCGACTCCCCCACCAGACCGAGCGTGGTGCCGCTGCGCAGGTCGAAGGATACGGAATCCACCGCGACAGTGCCCGGGAACTCCTTGCGCAGATCCCTGACCGACAGGGCAAGCCCCTGAGCGAC
>CAKZJI010000141.1 GCA_936941515.1 uncultured Propionibacteriaceae bacterium | reverse complement strand
GAGTCGGCCTTGGCGATGACGGCAGACAGCAGCCCGGGCTGCGATGCGGCCCGCTCCCCCACCAGGATGATGGTCCCCTCCCCCAGCGGCAGAGCCGTGAGGGTCTGGGCCTCGGCTCCCGGGGCCACTGGGATCAGTTCCGCCGACAGCTTCTCGGTTCCCCGGGAGGCGAAGGGGGCAAGGGTCGTGACCTTCAGACCCCTCTTCCTCACGGCTTTGCGCAGCCGCAGGAAAAGCACCGAGGTCTCATCCTCGGGCTCGTAGCTGACCAGCACGACGTGCCTGGCGCTCTCCAGGTCGGCGTAGGTCACGTCGATGCCCCGGCCTGCGACGCGGGCTCCCAGGAACTGGGCCTCCTCGTCGCTGGCAGCCCGGGAGCGGAAATCGATGCTGTTGGTGCCCAGCACGGCACGCGCAAATCGTGAGTAGGCGTAGGCGTTCTCCACAGTCAGGCGGCCCCCGGTCTGGACGCCGACGGCGGTTCCAGCTGCTTTGAGTCCCTCCACCGCGGCATCAATGGCCTCCGGCCAGCTCGCCACCTCCAGCACACCGTCGCGACGCACCAGGGGTCGAGTCAACCGGTCCTCGCCGCGTCCATAGACGAAGCCAAACCGTCCCTTGTCACACAGCCACTCCTCGTTGACCTCAGGGTCATCACCAGCCTGGCGGCGCTTCACCTGGTGGTGGCGGTGGTCGGTGCGTATCGCGCAGCCACCCGCGCAGTGCTCACATGACGTGTCGGTGGACTTCAGGTCAAACGGGCGAGCCTGGAACCGGTAGGCCGCTGACGTCAGGGCCCCGACGGGGCAGATCTGGACGACATTGCCCGAGAAGTAGGAGTCGTAGGGGTCCTGCTCGTAGAAGCCAACCTGTTGCAGGGCACCCCGCTCCACCAGGGCGATGAAGGGGTCGCCGGAGATCTGCTCGGAGAACCGGGTGCAGCGAGCGCACAGCACGCACCGTTCCCGGTCCAGCAGGATCTGCGCTGAGATGTTCACGGGCTTCGGGTAGGTGCGTTTCACTCCTTCGTAGCGGGACTCGCCGCGCCCGTTGCTGAGCGCCTGGTTCTGCAGGGGGCATTCACCGCCCTTGTCGCAGATGGGGCAGTCCAGGGGATGGTTGATGAGCAGGAACTCCAGCATGCCCTCCTGCGCCTTCTTGGCGACGGGCGAGCTGACCTGGGTGCGCACCACCATGCCCTCGGCAACCGGCATGGTGCAGGAGGCCTGCGGCTTCGGGAAGCCACGGCCGTTACCTGCATCGGGGATCTCGACGAGACACTGGCGGCAGGCCCCGACGGGATCCAGCAGCGGGTGGTCGCAGAACCGCGGGATCGCGGTGCCGATCATCTCCGCCGCCCGAATGATCAGGGTGCCCTTCGGCACGCTGACCGCCACATCGTCGATGGTCAGGGTCACCAGCTCCGGCTTGGGAGCCACCTCAGTGTTGGCGGACTGGCTCACTGTGCCTCTCCTTCCGTGGCGAACAGCGCACTGCGCGCATAGGGGAACAGCTCCCAGGCAGGTGTGTGATACCCCAGCTCGAACTCGTTACGGAAGTTCCTGACCGCGCTGGTGGTGCAGGCGACGGCACCGTCGGCGAGGGCGCAGAACGAGCGGCCACCGATGTTCTCGCACACGTCGAGGAGCTTGTCGACGTCGCCCTCCTCAGCTGTCCCGGCCTCGAACCTCATCAGCAGCTGCACCAGCCACCAGGAGCCCTCCCGGCAGGGGGTGCACTTGCCGCACGACTCGTGCTTGTAGAACTCAACCCACCGCAGGGTGGTGCGCACCACGGAGGTGGTCTCGTCGAAGACCTGCAGGGCCTTCGTGCCCAGCATCGTGCCCACCGAGCCCATGCCCTCATAGTCGAGCGGCACGTCAAGGTGCTCGGGGGTGAGGATGGGCGTGGAGGATCCCCCGGGGGTGAAGAACTTCAGCTCATGCCCCGCGCGAATCCCCCCCGACAGCTCCAGCAGCTGCCGCAGGGTGATACCCATGGGGGCTTCGAACTGGCCCGGTCGGGCGACGTGCCCGGACAGCGAGTAGATCGTCATCCCCTTCGACTTCTCTGTTCCCATCGCCTGGAACCACTTGGCTCCGTTGTTGACGATCGACGGCACCGACGCGATGGACTCGACATTGTTGATGACCGTTGGGGAGGCGTACAGGCCCGCGACCGCCGGGAACGGGGGGCGCAGGCGCGGCTGCCCGCGGCGGCCCTCCAGCGAGTCGAGCAGCGCCGTCTCCTCACCGCAGATGTAGGCCCCAGCCCCGGCATGGACGATCACGTCGATGTCGTATCCGAGGCCCATCACGTTCTTGCCCGCATAGCCGGCCCCGTAGGCTTCCCTGACGGCCTGCTGAAGACGGCGGATGACGTGCAGCACCTCGCCGCGGCAGTAGATGAAGGCCTGGTGGGAGCCGATGGCGTAGGCGGAGATCAGCACGCCCTCCACCAGGGTGTGCGGGGAGGCCATCATCAACGGCATGTCCTTGCAGGTGCCCGGCTCCGACTCATCGGCGTTGACCACCAGGTACTTCGGGTTGGGGTTGTCCTGGGGGACGAAGCTCCACTTCATCCCCGTCGGGAAGCCCGCGCCGCCGCGTCCGCGCAGCCCGGCGTCCTTCACGAGGCTGATGAGATCGGCCTGCGTCATTCCCAGCGCCTTGCGCAGAGCCCGGTAGCCGCCGGTGGCCTCGTAGCGGGACAGCTTCCAGGACTTGTCCTGTCCCCACTGCTCGCTCAGCACGGGGGCGAGAAGGTCGGTCACCTCGGCTCCTCCTCCGCTGGCTCCGGCAGGTTGGCGGGGTTGGGCGCGCTCCATCCGCGCTCGGCGGCGATGCGGCGTCCAAGCGTGGAGGCGTGCCCCGCGGAGGGCCCCTCATCGGCGCGACCGTCGGGGAAGCCGGCGAGCACTCGCTCCGCCTCCTTCCAGGAGGTCAAGGTCGCACCACGCGGAGAGACGACCTCCTCACCGTTCATGAGCTTTTCGATCAGCTCATCGAGCTTCTCGGGAGTCATGTCGTCGAAGAACTCCCAGTTGACCATCGCGACGGGCGCGAAGTCGCAGGCGGCGTTGCATTCGAGGCGTTCCAGGGAGACCCTGCCGCAGGGCGTGGTCTGGCCCTCATCGATGCCCAGCCTCTGCTTGGCCCGATCCAGGAGGATGTCGCCGCCCATCACCGCGCACAGCGCCGTGGTGCACACCCCGAGGTGATGGTTGCCGGCGGGCTTGCGCTTGTACATCGTGTAGAAGGTGGCCACCCCGGACACCTCGGTGGCGGACCTCATCGGCGACGTGGACCCCATCAAGGCCGCCCGCCTCGGCACCTCGCTCGGCGACACCCGCTCTATGCACTTCGGCCTGCTGCCCCGCGCCAACCGGGGGATTTTCGCGGTGAACGAACTCGCC
>CAKZJI010000140.1 GCA_936941515.1 uncultured Propionibacteriaceae bacterium | reverse complement strand
CCGGCCGCTAGGTCCTGAGGAGTCTGCCCCGAGCGCAGCCGCCACCCGCGCAGAGCGGTCCGCGCCCCCGCGGGGATGAGGAGGCAGAACGGGGTGAGCAGGATCAGGGGGAGCCAGCCGCCCCCGCTGTCCCCGCCGCTGCTCGTCGCAGGTGGCTGAGGCTGCTCCGAGAGAGACGGTGAAGGTGTGGGTGATGGGCTCGGGCTGGGCGCTGTGCTCTGGGTGGCAGACTCCTCAGGGTTTGGTGATTCCGATGGAGGAGCGGTCTCTGGAGGCTGGGACGAGGTGGAGCCTGGAGGGGGTGTGGTGCTGCTGGACCCGAACCCTTTCGTGGGTTCGAAGGAGATCCACCCGAGCCCCTCGAAGTAAAGCTCCGGCCAGGCATGCATGTTGTCGCTGGTGACCTTGTACCTATCGCCCGTCTGCGTTCCGCCCGTGAACCCCACACCGATCCGCGCCGGGATGCCCTTGGCGCGGGCCAAGACCGTCATGGATGATGCGAAGTGCACGCAGTAGCCAGCCCTGGCTTCCAGCAGGAAGGCGTTGATTGAGTTGGCATCGGTCGCATTGGGAGCCTGCAGTGTGTACTCGAAGCGGTCGGAATTCAGGTAGCTCTGGATGGCAAGAGCAGCCTCTCCGTCTGTCTTGGCCCCCGCAGTGATCTCATCCAGCAGCCTCCAGACCTGCTCTGAGATGCCCTCTGGAACCTTCAGGGTCTCCGGGCCTGCCGGATCGGAGCCGGCCTGGGCAGATTCCAGCTGCGTCGTGTCAGGTTTCGGGATGACCGATGTGACCCGGTAGTCCAGGTTTGAGGTCTGCTCGGAACCGGCCTGGCCAGTGGCGACGATGCTCAGGGTGTTCTGGTCGAACCCCCAGGTGCCCGCCGCATCCCAGCCATCCGGTGCGAACGGGACTGGGAGATACTGTGATGCGAATTGCATCGAGACGTCGAACTCCACCTTCTCCCCGGGGGCGTCATAGGCGCCCTCAATCCCAGAGGCGCGAAGCCTCATCGACTCCAGCTGTGCCCCATTGGCGGTCAACCGGGTCAGCGCAGTTGTTCGCAGATAGTGGGCCTCGCCGTCGCTGGCACGGTATGTCAGGACATCGACGGGGGTCTCACGGTTCAGGTTCCGTGTCAGGTCCAGCGTGGGATCGCCCAACTGGATCGGGGTGTCGGTTCCCTGCAGCAGCCAGGGCTGCTTCGGTCCCATGGGGAGTGCAGCGCTGGCGCCTGCAGCAGCGGCGACTGCGACTGCTGCCGCTCCCAGGCCGACCCCCCAGCGTGAGAGTTGGAAGCCCCTGCCCGCCGCTGCGGGCCTGACCCCGCTCGAACTCAGCAGGATTGCGGTGAATCCCCCCGCCACCAGCAGGAAGCCCGTCAGCGGGACATCGGCCGGTAAGACCACCGTGCTGATCGTGAAGGGCAGGGCCAGGGGAACAAGAGACCAAGCCGGCTGCTCCAGCACCTCCACCAGCAGGTCGGTCATAAACCACAGCAGCAGCGCGGTGACGGCGATCAGCCATTCGAAGCCGGGGCTGGCGGGGATGGGGAGCACATTGTTCCGGAGCGTCGAGAACCCGGAGACGAACAGCTCCTGGAGCCCCACCACTGGATGAGGGTGTGGGCTGCTGGCCAGCCCAACCCAGAGCACC
>CAKZJI010000139.1 GCA_936941515.1 uncultured Propionibacteriaceae bacterium | reverse complement strand
AGCAGGGGCGCCGGGACCTCCCCGGCGCCCCTGCGCCGAGTGAGATCACGTGGAGCCCGTGTTTCCCGGCGTGGCGCGGCCAAACACCGATAGGCTCGGCGCCGTGCGTAGTCCTCGCGATATCGAATGTTGGCTGACTGATATGGACGGCGTGCTCGTCCACGAAAACCAGGCGCTGCCAGGCGCCGCCGAGTTGCTGCACCGCTGGGTGGACACCTCACGCCGGTTCCTGGTGCTGACCAACAACTCCATCTTCACGCCACGTGATCTTTCGGCGCGCCTGGAGAACTCCGGGCTGGTGGTGCCGGAGGAGAACCTGTGGACCTCAGCCCTGGCGACGTCCCATTTCCTCAGCGACCAGCAGCCGGGTGCGAAGCTCTACGTCGTGGGGGAGGCGGGGCTGACAACTGCCCTGCATGCCGCTGGTTTCGTGATGACCGACACGTGCCCCGACTACGTGGTGCTCGGTGAGACTCGCACCTACTCGTTCGAGGCCATCACAGCGGCCATCCGCCACGTCGACCGCGGTGCGAAGTTCATCGTCACGAATCCCGATGCGACAGGCCCCAGCAGCGAAGGCCCGCTGCCTGCCACCGGTGCCGTCGCCGCGATGATCACGGCCGCGACGGGACGCCAGCCGTATATCGTCGGGAAGCCGAATCCCATGATGTTCCGCTCGGCGTTGAACAAGATCGAGGCGCACTCCGAGACCACTGCGATGATCGGCGACCGTATGGACACCGACATCGTTGCGGGCATGGAGGCCGGGCTGTTCACGATCCTGGTGCTGACGGGTATCACCACCCGCGAGGACATCGAGAGGTACCCCTATCGGCCATCGCTGGTGCTTGAGTCGGTGGATGAGCTGCGTGAGCTGATCTAGCTCTGCTGGTGGCCTGCCTGCGCCGTCGTAGACTCGCCGCGTGAACCAACCTGATCCGGATTGCTATGGCGAACAGGAATTCGAGGATTCGCTGGAGCCCCGTCACCTGATCCGGCGCACGGATGTGGTGGCCAGGGCCGGCGTGCTGATGCTGGGGGCGGGGACGAGCTCGCTCAGGGTGCGGCAGCTTATGAAGCGTGCAGCCCGTGCCGTGGGCCTGGGCAATGTGGAGGCCGACATCAGTTTCACCTCGCTGACGATGACGGTGGAGCGCCGGGGGCTGTTCCGCACGAAGGTGCTTGAGGTCCGCAGTCCGGGCGTGAACGCCCACCGCATTGAGATGCTCCAGGCCCTGAGCAACAACATGCCGGAGCGTCTCACAGCCACTGAGCTGGACCGGAGGCTGGACCGGATAGAGAGCGCGGGGCAGCTGTATCCGGCCTGGCTGCGAGGACTGCTGGTGGCCCTGGCCTGTGCCAGCGTCACCGTTCTGACGGGCGGAGGCTGGAGGGAGATCGCGGGTGTGCTGCCCGCGTCGGCCCTCGCTTACCTGATGTTCCGGCGACTGGGCAGGTGGCAGCTCAACCATCTGGCGGTAGTGCTGGCGTCGGCGTTCACGGCCTCCGCCGGCTACTTGCTGGCGACGGGGGTGCTGGATCGCGTCATCGGGGAGCCGAGCCCGCGCATGGCAGCTGGTTTCATCTGCGCCTCCATCTTCCTGGTTCCCGGGTTCCCGCTGGTGACGGCGGGCCTCGACCTGACCCGCCTGGACCTTGCGGCGGGAATCCCGCGTGCCATCTACGCCGTGATGATTCTGCTGGCCATCACCATCGGTATCTGGATCGTCACCAAGCTCGGGGGCATCCTCGCAGATCCGCTGCCGCCCCTGGCGGCCGAGCCGTGGCAGCTGTGGCTGATCCGCCTGGCCGCGAGTTTCGTCGCGGTCATGGGGTGGGCGATGATGCTGAACTCCCCACCCGCGACGGCTGCCGTCTCCGGAGCCGTTGCCCTGGCCGGGAACTCTGTGCGGCTCGGCATGATCGACGCAGGGGTGGTCGAGCACGTAGCGACGTTCACCGGATGCGTCATCATCGGTCTTGGGTGCGCGGTGCTCGGCCGGGCTTTCAAGCTGGAGAAGATCATCATGACGGTGCCGACGCTGCTGGTCTCCATCCCGGGCTCCGCCGTGCTGAGAGCGCTGCTGTACTTCGATGCGCAGCTGATCGAGCGCGCCGTGGAGCAGGGACTCGCGGCACTGCTCGGTGTGATCGCAATGGTGGCGGGCCTGTCGGCGGCGCGTATGGTGACCGATCCGGAATGGATCTTCACCCGCGACGATCCGCCGAACCTGCGGGAGGTGGTGCCGCGGCTTCGCACACGGAGACGGGATCTCACGACTGATCTTTGACTCCCCGCCGCGTCATGGTGGTTTCTGATGGCCCGTCAATGGTTTCTCTGGCCGATGCCCACCACCAGCGAGGCGTCCAGTTCCCTGCCCGCAAGCTTCTCTGCCAGGAGCGCATGGGCCTGTTCGCGGGCGGTCGCATCGAGTCCGGTGAGCATCCCCCGGAAGGCTGAGCCCTCCACCAGCAGCCGCAGGGACGTGGGATCGAGGGGAATCCGCAGCTCCGCTGTCGTGGCCTTGGCAGCAAGCCCGAGGGTCTCAAGCCTGGCCTTCATCGAATCAGGGTGCGCCAGGTCTTTGCTGAAACTGGCGCGGCCCACATGCGGTGGTGTCACGGAACCTCCGAGACGTTGCAGGACCCCAGCCAGGATGGCTCCGACTCCCGGCAGGTCGAGCGAGTCTGAGCAGGAGCGCCAGTGGGCGATGACCAGCCTCCCAGCTGGACCGAGCAATCCTGCCAGGTGAGCTGCGCCACCAACCGGGTCGGGGAGGAAAGGGAGCCCGAGTATGCAGAGAACCTGATCGTAGGGTCCGGCATCCCAGGTGGTGATGTCGGCGGTGAAGGCATGCACTCTTCCCACGTAGGGTGAATCGGCCAGGCGGCTCTTCAGCGCCTCAATCAACGGAGCGGACAGATCGACACAGTCCACCTGCCCGTTGGGCCCGGTGCAATTGGCTGCGGGCAGTGCTGCTGACCCGACACCGCAGCAGGCATCCAGCACCCGTGCGCCGCCCCGGGGAGGCGTTGACTCGACGACGATCTGGCCTATGCGGTCCCACAACACTGGAGCCAGGGCGATGAAATCTTGGGCAGCGGCGTCGAAAACATTGGTCACGCCAGCCATCATGCCTCGAAGGCTCCAACCTCAGGCACGCATGGACAGGGAACCGGCAGGCGCAGACGCGGTAACCCAGCTCATCTGCGGCCAGCTCGTCGCGTGGATCAGCCGCGCAGTACCTGTGCCGGGGCAGCGTTCTCATCGACGAGAGGCCGCACGGTGGTCGGGAAACCAAGCGGTTGGGTCCTCGACCGGGAAAT